>NZ_AZSV01000068.1:0-25339 GCF_000582595.1 Pseudomonas sp. BAY1663 | reverse complement strand
CCGCGGCGCGGCGCGCCCGGCGAACGACCGGCCGCGCTCCGCGGCGTTGTATCGCCTGACGGGGGCCAAGGCCTTCGCCGCCAGCGCCTGGTGCGGGCTGGTGTTCCTCTGCGCCTTCGTCATCCCGGTGCTGCAGTTGCTGGCCTGGCTCTGGCAGCGCGGGCGCTTCGATCTCGACGAGCGTTATGCCGGGCTGATCCTGCATACCCTCTATCTCGGCGGCATGGCCGCGCTGATCACCGTGACGGTGGCACTGCTGCTGGCCTTCGCCCGCCGCCAGGCACCGCTGCGCTCGATCCGCAGCGCGGTGAGCCTGGCCAATCTCGGCTATGCTCTGCCCGGTTCGGTGCTGGCGGTGTCGATCATGCTGGCCTTCAGTTACCTCGACCGGCACATGGTGATTCCACTTTCCAGCTGGCTCGGCGGCGCTGGCAAGCCGATCCTGCTCGGCAGCCTCGGCGCCTTGCTGCTGGCCTACCTGATTCGCTTCATGGCGGTAGCTTCGGCCCGCTGGAGAGCAGCCTGGCGCGGGTCCGCCCGTCGCTGCCGCAGGCTTCGCGCAGCCTGGGTGTCGGCGGGCCGGCGCTGTTCCTGCGCGTCTATCTGCCGCTGCTGCTGCCGGGCGCCCTGAGCGCCGTCTTGCTGGTGTTCGTCGATGTGCTCAAGGAGATGCCGGCCACGTTGCTGATGCGCCCCTTCGGTTGGGACACCCTGGCGGTGCGCATTTTCGAGATGACCAGCGAGGGTGAATGGGCGCGCGCCTCGCTGCCGGCGCTGACGCTGGTGCTGGTGGGATTGCTGCCGGTGATCCTGCTGATCCGGCGTTCGGCCAGGCGGGTGGGATAGCGACGCACTGGCGCTTCCGCTTGCCGGATGTGCCGTGACCTGCCGCCACCTTGGGGCTACAATGCGCGCCATTCGAAAGTCGCCGGTCCGTGCCCGGGCCGGTTTTTACAGGCTTTTCCAATGCCGATTCGGCGACCTGCCCGGAAGGAGACACCCATGGGTCAGCGTACTCCCCTCTACGATCAGCACCTTGCGCTCGGCGCCAAAATGGTCGATTTCGGTGGCTGGGACATGCCACTGCACTACGGCTCCCAGGTTGAGGAGCATCATCAGGTGCGGCGTGACTGTGGAGTGTTCGACGTCTCGCACATGACTGTGGTCGATGTGTCCGGCGATGGCGCCCAAGCCTATCTGCAGCATCTGCTGGCCAACGACGTGGCGCGTCTGAAGAGCACCGGCCGGGCGCTCTACAGCGCCATGCTCAACGCGCGTGGCGGCGTGGTCGACGACCTGATCGTCTATCTCAGCGACTGGGGCTACCGCCTGGTGGTCAATGCCAGCACCCGCGACAAGGACCTGGCCTGGATGCAGGCGCAGGCGTCCGCTTTCGCCGTCGAAGTCCGCGAGCGCCCGGAGCTGGCCATGCTGGCCATCCAGGGGCCGCAGGCGCGGACGCGCACCGCCGAGCTGGTCAGTCAGGCCCGCGCCGCGCTGATCCACGAACTCAAGCCGTTCCAGGGCCTGGCCGAAGGCGACTGGTTCATCGGCCGCACCGGTTACACCGGCGAGGACGGGCTGGAGATCATCCTGCCGGCCGAACAGGCGCCGGATTTCCTCAGCGAGCTGGTCGGCGCCGGCATCCCGCCGATCGGCCTCGGCGCGCGCGACACCCTGCGCCTGGAGGCCGGGCTGAACCTCTATGGCCAGGACATGACCGAGGACGTCTCGCCGCTGGCGGCCAACATGGGCTGGACCATTGCCTGGGAGCCGGCCGAGCGCGACTTCGTCGGCCGCGCGGCGCTGGAGCAGCAGCGTGCCCAGGGCGATCTGCCCAAGCTGGTCGGGCTGGTGCTGGAGGAGCGCGGCGTGCTGCGCGCCCATCAGGTGGTGCGCGTCAATGGCGTTGGCGATGGCGAAATCACCAGCGGCAGTTTTTCGCCTACGCTTGGCAAATCCATCGCGCTGGCGCGCGTGCCGGCCGGCACCGGCGAGCGCGCGGAAGTGGAAATCCGTGGCAAGTGGTACCCGGTACGTGTGGTGCAGCCGACCTTCGTGCGTCACGGCAAGGTACTGGTGTAAATTCGACCGACCGTTTTGCGCGACTGCTGTCAACAGCCTTGAGGACACAACAATGAGCGATATCCCCAGCGATCTGCGTTACGCCGCCAGCCACGAGTGGGCCCGTCTCGAAGCGGACGGCAGCGTCACCGTCGGCATCTCCGATCACGCCCAGGAAGCGCTGGGGGACGTGGTCTACGTCGAACTGCCGGAACTCGGCCGCCAGCTCGGCGCCGGCCAGGAAGCCGGCGTGGTGGAATCGGTGAAGGCCGCGTCCGACATCTATGCGCCGGTGTCCGGCGAGGTGGTCGCGATCAACGAAGCGCTCGCCGACTCGCCCGAACTGGTCAACAGCGACCCCTACGGCAGCTGGTTCTTCCGCCTGCAGCCGAGCGATCCGGCGCAGCTGGACAAGCTGCTCGACGCCACTGGCTACCAGGCCGCCTGCGACGCCGAAGCCTAAGCATCATCTTCGAAAGCCCCGCTCCGCCGGGGCTTTTGTTTTTTCGAGAGTAGCTGCCATGCCGCATATGCCGAGTCTTTCCCAACTCCAGCAATCCGATGCCTTCCTGCGCCGTCACCTCGGCCCGGACCAGGGCGAGCAGCAGGCCATGCTCGACGCACTGGGCCTGGCCAGTCGCGAACAGCTGATTGAGCAGACCGTGCCGCCGGCGATTCGCCTGCAGGGCGAGCTGGCGCTGCCGCCGGCATTGGACGAACAGGCCGCGCTGGCCAAACTGCGTGGCTATGCCGAGCAGAACCAGCTGTGGACCAGCCTGATCGGCATGGGCTACCACGGTACCGTCACCCCGCCGGTGATCCTGCGCAACGTGCTGGAGAACCCGGGCTGGTACACCGCCTACACGCCCTACCAGCCGGAAATCGCCCAGGGCCGGCTGGAAGCGCTGCTCAACTACCAGCAGATGATCATCGACCTCACCGGTCTCGACCTGGCCAACGCCTCGCTGCTCGATGAGGCCACCGCCGCGGCCGAAGCCATGACCCTGGCCCGGCGCATGGCCAAGAGCAAGAGCAACCGTTTCTTCGTCGAGGAGAACTGCCACCCGCAGACGCTCTCGGTGGTGCGCACCCGCGCCGAGGCGTTCGGCTTCGAACTGGTGGTCGGTACGCTCGACGAGCTGGCCGGCCAGGAAGTGTTCGGCGCGCTGCTGCAATACCCCGATACCCATGGCGAGATCCGCGACCTGCGCCCGGCCATCGAGCAACTGCACGCGCAGCAGGCGCTGGCCTGCGTCGCCGCCGACCTGCTCAGCCTGCTGCTGCTGACGCCGCCCGGTGAACTCGGCGCCGACGTGGTGCTCGGCTCGACCCAGCGCTTCGGCGTGCCGATGGGCTACGGCGGCCCGCACGCGGCCTATTTCGCCAGCCTCGACGAGTTCAAGCGCGGCATGCCGGGACGCATCATCGGCGTGTCCAAGGACGCCCGCGGCAACACCGCGCTGCGCATGGCGCTGCAGACCCGCGAACAGCACATCCGCCGCGAGAAGGCCAACTCCAACATCTGCACCGCGCAGGTGCTGCTGGCCAACATCGCCGGTTTCTACGCCGTCTACCACGGCCCGCAGGGCCTCAAGCGCATCGCCCAGCGGGTGCACCGGCTGACCGCCATCCTCGCCGCTGGCCTGGAGCGCAAGGGCATCGTCCGCCTCAACCGGCATTTCTTCGACACCCTGACCCTCGAGGTCGGTGGCGCGCAGACGGCGATCATCGAAAGCGCCGAGGCGGCGCGGATCAACCTGCGCATCCTCGGCCGTGGCCGGCTTGGTGTCAGCCTCGACGAGAGCTGCGACGAGCGCACCGTCGAGCAGCTGCTGGCGATCTTCCTCGGCGCCGATCACGGCCTCGATGTCGCCGCGCTGGATGCCGGCGAGCTGGCCGGCGGCATTCCCGAAGCACTGCAGCGCAGCAGCGGCTACCTCAAGCATCCGGTGTTCAACGCGCACCACAGCGAAACCGAGATGCTGCGCTACCTCAAGCAGCTGGAGAACAAGGACCTGGCGCTCAACCAGGCGATGATCCCGCTCGGCTCCTGCACCATGAAGCTCAACGCCACCAGCGAGATGATCCCGATCACCTGGGCCGAGTTCGCCGACCTGCACCCCTTCGCCCCGCAGACCCAGGCCCACGGCTACCGGCTGATGATCGACGAGCTGGAAGCCTGGCTGTGTGCGATCACCGGCTTCGACGTCATCAGCATGCAGCCCAACTCCGGCGCCCAGGGCGAATACGCCGGGCTGCTGGCGATCCGCAACTACCACCAGAGCCGCGGCGAGGCCCAGCGCGACATCTGCCTGATCCCGTCCTCGGCCCATGGCACCAACCCGGCCTCGGCGCAGATGGCGAGCATGCGCGTGGTCATCGTCGACTGCGACAAGGCCGGCAACGTCGATCTGGAAGACCTCCAGCGCAAGGCCGCCGAAGCCGGCGACCGGCTGTCCTGCCTGATGATCACCTATCCCTCGACCCACGGCGTCTACGAGGAGAACGTGCGCGAGATCTGTGCGGCGATCCACGCCCACGGCGGCCAGGTCTACATGGACGGCGCCAACCTCAACGCCCAGGTCGGCCTGGCGCGACCGGCGGACATCGGCGCCGACGTCTCGCACATGAACCTGCACAAGACCTTCTGCATCCCGCACGGTGGTGGCGGCCCGGGCATGGGCCCGATCGGCGTCAAGGCGCACCTGGCGCCCTTCGTCGCCAACCACCCGGTGATCGAATTGGACGGGCCGCAGCCGGGCAACGGCGCGGTCAGTGCGGCGCCCTGGGGCAGCGCCAGCATCCTGCCGATCAGCTGGATGTACATCGCCATGATGGGGCCGCAGCTGCGCGAGGCCACCGAGGTCGCGATCCTCGGCGCCAACTACCTGGCCAACCGCCTCGGCGGCGCCTTCCCGGTGCTCTACAGCGGGCGCAACGGTCGCGTGGCGCATGAATGCATCATCGACCTGCGCCCGCTCAAGGCGGCCAGCGGCATCAGCGAGGAAGACGTCGCCAAGCGCCTGATGGATTACGGCTTCCATGCCCCGACCATGTCCTTCCCGGTGCCCGGCACGCTGATGATCGAACCCACCGAGAGCGAATCGAAGGCCGAGCTGGACCGTTTCGTCGAGGCGATGCTGAGCATCCGCGCAGAGATCGCCAAGGTGCAGGACGGCGAATGGCCGGCGGACAACAACCCGCTGGTGCATGCGCCGCATACCCTGGCCGACGTGACCGGCGAATGGGCGCGCCCGTACAGCATCGCCGAGGCGGTGACGCCCAGCACCCATGCGCGGATGCACAAGTACTGGCCGGCAGTGAATCGCGTGGACAACGTCTACGGCGACCGCAACCTGTTCTGCGCCTGCGTGCCGGTGGAGGCGTATCGGGAGTGAGGCCGGGCTGAGGCCTGAAAGCAGTGCGGCATGCTGATTTCAGGTTTCAGGTTTCAGGTTTCAGGTTTCAGGTTTCAGGTTTCAGGCTTCAGGTCGGCAGTCCTTCGGCCTGCATCGCCGCGAGGGCGCGCCTCCCACCGGGTTCGGTGTGCACCGCCCGTTTCCGTGGGAGGCCCGACCTCGCGGCGATGCTTTTCAAGCTTCAAGCCGCGTAGGGTGGATGTCGCTTTTTACATCCACCTTTACCTCCGCCTGGCGGCTCCGTGAAGCGTGATCCGCCCTACGATCTATTCCGCTTCGAGCATCCCCAGCAGCTCGGCGAGCTTGAGCTGCGCTTCCTCGACACCCTGGCGCTTGGGCGCGGAGAACAGCTGCACGCTGACGTTGTCGCCCCAGTGCTGGCGGATTTCGCGCTGGATGCCCAGCAGGGCGGTCTTGGCGGCGCCGAAGGCGAGCTTGTCGGCCTTGGTCAAGAGGATGTGCAGCGGCATCTGACTGGCGCTGGACCAGTCCAGCATCATCCGGTCGAACTCGGTCAATGGATGACGGATGTCCATCATCAGGAACACCCCGGCCAGGCTCTCGCGGCTGCCCAGGTAGGCTTCCAGGTGGCGCTGCCAGTGCTGCTTGAGCGGGATCGGCACCTTGGCATAGCCGTAGCCGGGCAGGTCGACCAGGCGGCGCGCGTCGTCCAGGCGGAAGAAGTTGAGCAGTTGGGTGCGCCCCGGCGTCTTCGAGGTGCGCGCCAGATTGGCATGGGTCAGGGTATTCAGCGCACTGGACTTGCCCGCATTGGACCGCCCGGCGAAGGCGACTTCCAGACCCTCGTCGGCCGGGCACTGATCGACCTTGGCGGCACTGGTCATGAAGGAGGCCTGTTGGCAGAGGCCGAGAATCGGGTTTTTCGGGAGCATGATGGTTCCGATGAATGCGCGGGGGTGCGGCAATGGTTCATTTCCGTTTCAAGAACGGAAGTATATAATGCCGCAGATTTTATGTGCGCTTTGGCCTGATCTCTGGCTTCGCACGGCATTCCACGCGGTCCCGCGGGTAGCGATGCCATGCGGGACCGATGCCCAGCATGCCACTATAACGAGCGTCGCCACGGCCAGCCGGCTGTGCGTGACCCGATGAATTCCTTACAAACCCTTAGCCGTAGTTGGATTAGCTGATGAACAAAGTACTCGTGAGTCTGCTGTTGACCCTTGGCATCACCGGTATGGCCCACGCGGCTGGAAACGCCGAAGCTGGTCAGGGCAAAGTTGCTGTGTGTGGCGCCTGCCACGGTACCGATGGCAACAGCCCGGCACCGAACTTCCCGAAACTCGCTGGCCAGGGCGAGCGTTATCTGCTCAAGCAACTGCAAGACATCAAGGCCGGCAGCACGCCGGGCGCCGCGGAAGGCGTCGGCCGCAAGGTGCTGGAAATGACCGGCATGCTCGACCCGCTGAGCGATCAGGACCTCGAGGACATCGCAGCCTACTTCGCCAGCCAGAAGATCGCCGTGGCTTCGCCGATCCGGCACTGGTGGGCCAGGGCGAGAAACTGTTCCGCGGCGGCAAGCTGGACCAGGGCATGCCCGCCTGTACCGGTTGCCATGCGCCCAACGGTGCCGGCAACGACCTGGCCGGGTTCCCGCAGCTGGGCGGCCAGCATGCCGCTTATACCGCCAAGCAGCTGACCGCTTTCCGTGAAGGTGACCGCACCAACGACGGCGATGCCATGATCATGCGCAGCATTGCCGCCAAGCTGAGCAACAAGGACATCGAAGCGCTGTCCAGCTACATCCAGGGCCTGCACTGACCGCACGGGTCACTGACCAGCCAGCCTGAGCAAAGGGCGTCGGGGCCGTGAGCCGCGACGCCCTTTTTGTTTTACGCCTCGCTACAATTACCCCTTCCACCCGGTGGGCGGACCGCGGAAAAACGCTGGCGAGTCCCGGCGTTTTGCTGCAGCCTGTTGCGCCATCGGTCCGTTGTTAACAGGAGTATTTCATGCGCAATTTCCTACTCACTGCCGTTCTGGCTGCTGTGAGCCTGTTCGGCCTGGTGGCCCAGGCAGCGGAGTTCCAGGCTGGCAAGGAATATGTCGAGCTGAGCAGCCCGGTCCCGGTCGCCGATGCAGGCAAGGTCGAGGTGGTGGAGCTATTCTGGTACGGCTGCCCGCATTGCTATCAGTTCGAGCCGGTCATCAATCCATGGGTCGCGCAGCTGCCCGAGGACGTGGACTTCAAGCGCATCCCGGCGATGTTCGGCGGTCTGTGGAACGCCCATGGCCAGCTGTTCATCACCCTGGAGGCGATGGGCGTCGAGCAGCAGGTGCATGACGCGGTGTTCGCTGCCTACCACCAGGAGCGCAAGAAGCTCGCCACACCCGAGGAGATGGCCGATTTCCTCGCCGGGCAGGGCGTCGACAAGCAGGCGTTCCTCAAGGCCTACAACTCTTTCGGCGTACGCAGTCGGGTGGAGCAGGCCAAGAAGCTCGGCATGGCCTACCAGATCACTGGCGTGCCGGTGATGATCGTCAACGGCAAGTACCGTTTCGATCTCGGCTCGGCTGGCGGCCCCGAGCGCACGCTGGAGGTCGCCGACTTCCTCATCGAAAAAGAACGCGCAGCGCGGTAACCCGGCATGCTGCGCCGTTGGAGTGCCCCACGCCTTGCCGGGCCCGGCAAGGCACGGGTCAATCCGCACTGCCTGGCCAGCACCGGCCTGCCGGCCGATGGCCGGCTGCGCCTGCTCAGCTTCAACATCCAGGTTGGCATCAGCACCGAGCGCTACCACCATTACCTGACGCGCAGCTGGCAGCATCTGCTGCCCCATCCCGGTCGGGCCGGCAACCTGCAGCGCATCGGCGAGCTGCTCGGCAACTACGATCTGGTCGCGTTGCAGGAGGCCGATGGCGGCAGCTGCGCTCCGGCTATGTCAATCAGGTCGAGCACCTGGCCCAGCTGGGTGCCTTTCCCTACTGGTATCAGCAGCTCAACCGCAACCTCGGGCGTTTCGCCCAGCACAGTAACGGCGTGCTCAGCCGCCTCGAGCCCCAGAGCCTGGAGGACCACCCACTGCCCGGGCCTTCCGGGCGCGGCGCCATTCTGCTGCGTTTCGGCGAGGGGGCGGATGCCCTGGTGGTGGTGATGATGCACCTGGCGCTGGGCGGCGGAGCGCGGGCGCGCCAGCTGGCCTATATCCGCGAGCTGATCGCCGGCTACCGCCATCAGGTGTTGATGGGCGACATGAACACCCATGCCAACGACCTGCTGGAGAACTCTCCGCTGCGTGATCTCGGCCTGCTGGCGCCACAGGTCGAGGCGACCTTTCCCAGCTGGCGACCGCAGCGCTGCCTGGACCATATCCTGCTGAGCCCGAGCCTGACCCTGGAGCGCGTCGACGTGCTGGCGCAGCCGATTTCCGATCACCTGCCGGTGGCGGTGGAGATCCGTCTGCCCGATTCGCTGCAGGGCGATGCCCTGCCGGTTCAGGCGAGCGAGCCGACATGAGCGACGAAGCCCAGCGCTGGCGGGAAAAATACCTGCAGCTCGTCGAGCAGCAGGAACAGCTGGAGGCCCGCTGGGAGCAGCGCGTCGACCTGCTGCGGCGCAGCCTGGTACGCAGCAGCATCGCCGTCGAGGGTGCCGATGCGGCGGTCGAGCGCTGCCTGCAGCAGATGCGGGGAGTCCTGCGCGACGGCGATCTGGATGAGGGCCTGAGCAAGCTGGTACCGCGCCTGGAAAAGGCCGTGCTGGATTCCGAGCGGCATCGCCAGGAACGGGCGGTGCAGCTCACCGAGGCGCTGCACCGGCTGGTCGCCCAGCTGCAGGCGCTGCCGTTGCCGGCCGAACTGCGCAAGCCCCTCAAGCGTTTCGCCAGGCAACTCGATCAACGTGCGGCGCAACTGCGCGAGATCCCGGCGCTGTTGAGCGAGCTGAGTGTATTGCAGGAACAGGCGCTGAGCCTGCAGGACGATCCGGCCATGCCGCGGGGCGGTTTTCTGCGGCGCCTGTTCGGCGGAGGGGGCGAACCGCTGGCGGAGCCCGCCACCGTGGCGCTGGGCGGTGTGGAAGACGGCGAATGTGCCGTCGCCACCGCCCCATCGGCGACCGTTCGGCTGCAGCCGGCGCTGGATGATGACGAGATCGATCCCGCCGTCGTGGCCGACGCCCTGCCGCTGCCGGAACGACTGCTCGTCGAGCAGCCGGCGCAGGACGAGCCGGCAACCGAGGACGAGGCGCCGCGGGAAACCGTGGCTGACGCGGTCGCCGATGCCGAGCATGCCTTGCCGGTATCGCCGGAGCCCGCCTATAGCGTGGTTGCCGAACGGGTCGAAGCCTCGCTCAGCGGGCTGCTCGACGGCCTGCATCTGCCCGAACAGCACCAGCCACGACTGCAGACGCTGCGCGAGCGCATCCAGCGTGGCCTGAACTGGTACGAGCTGGTACCGGTGCTGGACGACCTCGCCATGCTGGTGATCGCGGTCAGCGACCTGGGCCAGCGTGAATTCGAGAACTACCTGCAGACCCTGAACGAACGCTTGGCGGCCATGCAGGACAACCTGCTCGTCGCCCACCAGGGCCATACCCAGAACAGCGATGCCGCGCGGGCGCTGGATGCCGAGCTGCGTGAACAGGTCGGCGGGCTGCAGGCCAGCATGCGCCAGGCGACCGACCTGGCGAGCCTCAAGCAGGTGGTGGAGGCGCGCCTGGACGGGCTGCTGGATACGGTGGATACCTATCAGCGTCAGCGCAGCGAGCACGAAGACAAGCTCGGCGAGCGCCTGCAGCAACTGGTCGGCCGTATCGGCAGCCTGGAGCAGGCCGCGCGTGGCCTGCGCGGGAACCTGGAGATGCAGCGGCAGAAGGCGCTGCAGGATGCCCTGACCGGATTGCCCAACCGCGCCGCCTGGAACGAGCGGTTCGACCTCGAGTTCGCGCGCTGGCAGCGCTACGGCGGCGAGCTGCTGCTGGCGGTGCTGGACGTCGACCATTTCAAGCGGGTCAACGACGGCTACGGCCATCTGGCCGGCGACCGGGTGCTGAAGATCATCGGCGGCGAGCTGCGCAAGCGGCTGCGCAAGACCGATTTCATCGCCCGCTTCGGGGGCGAGGAATTCGTGATGCTGCTACCCGGCACACCGCCCGCGGCCGGCCAGCAACTGCTCGAGGCGCTGCGCCAGGCGATCGAGGCCTGCCCGTTCCACTTCAAGGGCGAACGCATCCAGGTCACCTTGTCGGCCGGGCTCAGCGCCTTCGCCGACGGCGACACGCCGGAGCGTGCCTTCGAGCGCGCCGACCAGGCGCTCTATCGGGCCAAGGACGCCGGGCGCAATCGTATCGAGATGGCCTGACCGGTTCGCCGCCTGCCAACCGTGGTTGCCGCTGCGGTGCCGGGCGGCATCCGTCGCGGCGGTGCCGAAACGTCACCTGAAGGCCGGGTCCGCCGGGTATAATCTCCGCCCGCCCGCAGGCAGCGCCTGGCGCCAGTCGAATTCCCCCGGCAGCGCACCGCGATTCATCTGCATCATTGCGCTGTCGACACAGAGGTCCCGATGAAAGCCGTAACCATCGCCCTGATGCTCCTGTTGCTGGCCGGCTGTGCCGCCGGTCCGCGGATCGACACCCGCTATACCTCCGCCGGCCAGGACAGCCGCGCCCAGTTCATCGTGCTGCATTACACCTCGAGCGACCTGCCGCGTTCGCTGGAACTGCTCCTCGGGCGGGACGTCAGCAGCCACTATCTGATCGGCGACTCGCCGGCGACCATCTACCGCCTGGTGGACGAGGACCGCCGTGCCTGGCATGCCGGCGAGAGCCAGTGGAACGGGCGGACCTGGCTGAACGCCAGCTCCATCGGCATCGAGCTGGTCAACCGCGGCTATGTCGAAAGCGCCGACGGCCGGCGGCTCTGGTATCCCTATTCCGAGCAGCAGATCGATGCGCTGGTGGTGCTGCTCAAGGACATCATGGCGCGCCATGGCCTCAAGCCCGGGGCGATCGTCGGGCACAGCGATATCGCCCCGCAGCGCAAGGTCGACCCCGGCCCGCTGTTTCCCTGGAAGCGCCTGGCCGATGCCGGTCTGGTGCCCTGGCCGGCGGCCGACGCAGTGGCGGTGCAGCGGGCACACTATGCCGCCAGCGGCCTGCCGCCGATCGACTGGTTCCAGCAGGCGTTGGCGCTGCAGGGCTACCAGGTGCCGCGCCACGGGCAGCTGGACCTGGAAACGCGCAACGTGATCGCCGCGTTCCAGATGAAGTACCGGCCGGCGCGCTTCGACGGCGAGCCGGATGCCGAGACCGCCGCGCTGCTGCAGGTGCTCAACGACGGCCGCTAGGCAACTACGCGGGTTCGCAGGGCGCCACGTAGGTTGGGTTGAGGAGCGTAGCGACGAAGCCCAACATGACGCACCGACGTCAAGCCATATGCGGCGAGAAGACAAGGGTGCAGCCGGTGTGTTGCCCGGTGCACCGTATGTTGGGCTTCGCAGGCTCAACCCAACCTGCCATCACTACGAGCCGTGGGGTTGGGGGCTCGCCGATCAGATCGGCAGTGCGACGTAGAAGATGGTGCCGTGGCCGATGCGCGAATGCACACCGATGCGGCCGCCATGCAGCTGGGCGATCTCCTTGCACAGGGCCAGGCCCAGGCCGGCGCCACCGCGGCGGCGGCCGATCTGCACGAACGGCTCGAAGATGCGCGCCTGCTGGCTGTAGGGAATACCCTCGCCATTGTCCTCGACGCTGAGGATCATCCGTTCGCCATGGTGGCGCGCCAGCAGGCGCACTTCGCCGCCCTTGGGCGTATGCCGCAGCGCGTTGCTCAGCAGGTTGTCCAGCACCCGCTCCATCTGCTGGCGATCGAGCAGCAGGCTCGGCAGGGGCTGCTGCAGTTCCAGCTGCAATTGCACGTCCTGCCCGGCCGCGGCGACCTCGAAGCGCTGGCGGGCTTCCTCGAGCAGCTCGGGGATGTCGCACTGCTCCAGTTCCAGCTTCTGCTGGCCGCTCTGGTAGCGCGAGAAATTCAGCAGGTCGTTGATCAGCCGGACCAGCCGCTGCATCTCCTCGTGGACGGTGTCGAACAGATCGGACTCGCGACTGCCCGGCGGGTAGTGCATGCGCTCGCGTAGCAGACTGAAGGCCATCTGCATGCCGGTGACCGGAGTGCGCAGCTCGTGGGAGGCGCGCAGCACGAACTCATTGCGCACGCGCTCGAAGGTGCGCTGGTCGGTGACGTCGTGCAGCACCATCACGGCGCCGCTGATGCTGCCGTCGTGATGATTGACCGGGCTGATGCGCCAGGCCAGCAGGCGGCGTTCGCCGTCGGCTTCGATGACCAGGTCCTGCGGCGGGCCGGACAGCGGCTTGTCATTCAGCACCTGGCGCGCGGCGTCGTCCAGCTCCGGAGAGCCGAGCGCCTCACCCAGGGTCGCGCCCAGGTGTTCGGTTTCCCAGGCCAGTTGCCGTTGCGCCACCGGGTTGGCATGTTCCAGCCGGCCCTGGCGGTCGATGATCAACAGGCCGTCGTCGATGCTGTCGAGCAGTGCCTGCAGGCGCTGCTGGCCGTTGACCAGCGCCTCCACGTTGGTCTGCTTGAACTGGTGCAAGGCTTGCGCCATCAGGCCGAAACGGCGGCTCAGAGAGGAAAGCTCGGCGATCGGCGGGCGCGGCAGCTCGATGTTGAAGTCGCCGCGACCGATCTGGTCCGCCGCTGCCGACAGCCGTTCGATCGGTTCGCCGAAGCGCCGGGCGAAGCTGTGCGCGGTGATGAAGCCGATCAGCAACACGGCGATGGCGGTGAGCCCGAGCAGGCCGGCCAGGAGCGCCGCGCGGTCGCGGCTGCGCAGCTCGGTGTCGCGGATCCTGTCATAGGAACTGCGTTGCATGTCCGCCATCAGGCCGCGCACCTGATTGAAGGCCTGGCTCAGCGCGTTGTCCTCCAGCAGCGTCCAGCTCTGGTGGCGCGAGGCGTCCAGCTCATCGAGGAAGTTGGCGTAGGCGCTGGCGATGGCCTGGAATGCCTGGCGGTCGCCCTCGTCGGTGGCCTCGGCGATGCCGCGTTCGAGGGCCTGCTCGAACGACTGCCGCACCGAGGCCAGCGCCTCGTCGTTGCGTTGCTGGCCGGCAGGATGATCAGGTGGTTGCCCAGCGCCTGGCGCAACTGCTGGTTGATCTCGATGATGCCGAAGTTGTTGCGGATCAGTTGTTCCTGGCTCTTGGCCATCTGCATCACGCTGACCAGCGCCAGCACCAGGCCGAGCAGGGCCACCGTCATCAACGCCGAGAACCCGAGGAACAGACGGGTTCTCAGCTTCATCTGGAGTTTCATAGGCCGTACTGCTTGCGCTTTCGGTAGAGGGTCGAGGCGTCGATGCCGAGAATGCGTGCGGCCTGCTCGAGGGTGTCGCTGGTGCTCAGCACGCCGGCGATATGTGCTTTCTCCAGCGCCTCCAGGCTCAGCGGTTCGCCGATCCGGGGCGCATTGCCGACGGCCTGTTCGCCGAGGCCGAGATGGCTGACCTCGATCATCTGCTGTGGGCAGATGATGCTGGCGCGCTCCACCACGTTCCGCAGTTCGCGCACGTTGCCCGGCCAGCGGTAGGCCTTCAGCGCGGCGATCGCGGCATCGCTGAAGCCGCGTGCCGGGCGCCCGTAGTTCTTCACGAAGGAGGCCAGGAAGCGCTCGGCCAGCGTCAGCACGTCCTCGGGGCGCTCGCGCATCGGCGGCAGGTTGAGGGTGATGACGTTGAGGCGGTAGAGCAGATCCTCGCGGAACTTGCCCTCGCGCACCATCTCCTCGAGGTTGAGGTTGGTCGCGGCGAGGATGCGTACGTCGGCGCGGCGGGTCACCGGATCGCCGACGCGTTCGTATTCCTTGTCCTGGATGAAGCGCAGCAGCTTGGGTTGCAGGGCCAGCGGGAAGTCGCCGATCTCGTCGAGGAACAGTGTGCCGCCGTCGGCCTGGTTGACCCGGCCGAGGGTGCTTTCGGTGGCGCCGGTGAAGGCGCCGCGATTATGGCCGAACAGCTCGCTTTCCATCAGGTCGGCCGATAGCGACGGACAGTTGATGGTGACGAAGGCCTTCTTCGAACGCCGGCTCCAGGTGTGGATGGCGCGCGCCAGTTCGCCCTTGCCGGTGCCGGATTCGCCGAGGATGAGGATGTTGCGTCGGTATCGGCCACCTGGCGGGCGGTCTCGAGTACCGCCATCATCGCCGGGCTGTGCGAGCCGATGGCATCGCTGCGCTGCTGCATCTCGCCTTCCAGCGCCTCCAGGCGCGCGGCCATCTGCCGGACTTCCAGCTGCTTGGCGGCGGACAGGCGCAACTGCTCGGGGCTGCACGGCTTGAGCAGGTAGTCGGCGGCGCCGGCTTGCATGGCGTCCACCGCGGTATCCACCGCCGAATGCGCGGTGACGATCACCACGCGCATCCAGGGCGCCAGCATGCGCATCTGCTGCAGGACGTCGAGGCCGTTGTCCTCGCCCAGGCGCAGGTCGAGAAAGCACAGGTCGAACACTTGGCGTTGCAGGATCGCTTCGGCCTGTGCTGCGCTGGCGGCGGTCATCACCGTGTAGCCGCGATCTTCCAGGCAATAGCGGAATGTGCGCAGGATCGCCGCTTCGTCATCCACCAGAAGGATGCGTCCGCCGTTGTCTGTCGTTTGTTCCATGGATGCTCCCATCAGATAAGGCGAAACAGTTGTGTCGGCAAAACCTTATTGCTTTATGGCGCCGCCAGGCGTCGGCAGGGGGTGCCCGCTGCGCTCTTGGTGCGTGCTTTAGTCTATGAAAAGTCTTGCAAGTTGCACGGTGCGGGAAAGCCTTTCCTGCATGCTGCATACCGGCGGGCGTGACTGCCGTACGCAAGTGCCTGATTTTGCGCAGCGTGCGCGACGGGGCGGCTGGCATGCGGCTTGCGACCCAATGGCTATACGCGCCCCATCGCCGCAGGCGATTCGGGCACCAGTCGCAACCCGTTGTGAGGAGGTCCCATGAACCAAGCCATGAATCAGCTCAACGAGCTCATCGAGGTCACCCGCGATGGCCAGCGTTTCTACCAGCATGCCGCCGAGCAAGTAAAGGATGTCGAGTTGCAGCACCTGTTCCGCGACATGGCCCAGGCCAAGACGCAGGTGATCCAGGCGCTGGCGGTCAAGGTCGCGGCGAGCCACGAGCAACCATCGCAGGGCGGCACGCTGTTCGGGCACATGCGCGAGCTGTATGCCGATACCCGCGCGCATGTCGGCAACCACGATACCGCCTATGTCGATCAGCTGGAGCAGACCGAAGAACGCATCCTCCATGCCTTCGAGGACGCCTTGGAGGATGCCGAGCCCGACGTCCGCGCACTGCTGGCCATCGAATTGCCGCGGCTCAGGACCTGCCACGAGCGCATGCGCAAGGTGAAGCAGAGCCGGCATTGAGTCTCGTGCAAAACGCCCGAAGCGAAAGGGCGGCTCGTGCAAATTAAGTGGAGAGATGATCCGATAAATAGCGTAACTAATTGAAATTAAAGGATAAAAATAAGGATCGTGTCTGGCACGAGGCCTGCAACCACTCCAGCAACGAAGTTCGCCATGCTTAGAAGGAGTTGAGGATGAATCGCCAAGCCCGCTTTTCATTGGCCAGCAAGGGTTTCCTCTCGGCAGCGGTGGTCATGCTGATCATGGGTGCCGAGCGGCCGATGTCGCAACCGCTCAGCCAGGCGCAGCAGCATTCCGCGGAACGAATCCGCATGTATGACGCTCAACCAGTAGAGCTCATGCGGACCGGCCAGCAGCCGCAGGCAAGCGACTACCGCCAGGTGCGGTCTGAGCAGCGCTGGGTGTTCTGAGCAACGAAGGGGACGTACGAGCGAACCAGCACGGATGCGTAACCAATCGATACCGGTCGGCGCGACCCGATCCGTTGAGAACCGTTCCTGAACCGAGAGGAGTCACACCATGCTGAGTTGGGCCATTACCTTCCTGATCATTGCCATCATCGCCGCGGTACTGGGCTTCGGTGGTATCGCAGGCACTGCTACAGGCATCGCCAAGATCCTGTTCGTGGTCTTCCTGGTGCTGTTCGTGGCATCGCTGATCTTCGGCCGGGGCCGTGGACCGCGCATCTGATGCGATCGATAGCCGCCCGTGAAGGGCGGCTGCACTGCGAGGAGCTTCAAGGGCACGGGATGCCAGATTGCCGGATCGTGTTCGCGCCTTGCCGAAGGCGATCCCGAGTCGCGCAGCGTTTTTCGCAGATCGCTCGCGCGCTCAGCCTCCCCGCAACGGGGTGAACCAGGGGGTCGGGTCGCTTTGCCTGGCGAAGTGACCTAGGGGTACAGGGAGTACCTCCGTCAACGGACCGGGTTCGGCAGCGCTGCTGCCGGAGGTGGACACCGCTGCCATCTCCGGCGAGCAGCGTCGATGGTTCGCCCTGCCTACGCAAACGCTACCTGCACCGCTATCATCCGGTCAGTTTCGACGGGAGAACGACATGCTCAACGGCCTCTGGCTGGGCTTTTTTCTGGTGGCCGCGGTGGCCGCGCTGGGGCGTTGGCTGATCGGCGGCGATCCCGCGGTATTCGCCGCGCTGGTGGAAAGCCTGTTCGCCATGGCCAAGCTGGCCGTGGAAGTGATGATCGTGCTGTTCGGCACGCTGACGCTGTGGCTGGGCTTCCTGCGGATCGCCGAAAAGGCCGGGCTGATCGAATGGCTGGCGCGCCTGCTCGGCCCGCTGTTCCGCCGCCTGATGCCCGAGGTGCCCGCCGGCCACCCGGCGCTGGGACTGATCACCCTCAACTTCGCCGCCAATGGCCTGGGCCTGGACAATGCCGCCACCCCCATCGGCCTGAAGGCCATGCGCGCCTTGCAGGAACTCAACCCGCTGCCGGCGGTGGCGAGCAACGCGCAGATTCTCTTTCTGGTGCTCAACACTTCCTCGCTGACGCTGCTGCCGGTGTCGATCTTCATGTACCGCGTGCAGCAGGGAGCCGACGACCCGACGCTGGTATTCCTGCCGATCCTGCTGGCCACCAGCGCCTCGTCGCTGGCCGGATTGCTGGCGGTCGCGCTGGTCCAGCGCCTGCGCCTGTGGGACCCGGTGGTGCTGGCCTATTTCGTGCCTGGCGCGCTGCTGCTGGGGGGCTTCATGGCGCTGCTGGCCGGGTTGTCGGCCACCGCGCTGGCCTCGCTGTCGTCACTGCTGGGCAACCTGACCCTGTTCGGCCTGATCATCGCCTTCCTGCTGGTGGGCGCTTGCGCAAGGTGCCGGTGTACGAGGCCTTCGTCGAAGGTGCGAAGGAAGGCTTCGACGTGGCGAAGAACCTGCTGCCCTATCTGATCGCCATGCTCTGTGCCATCGGCGCCTGCGTGCCTCCGGCGCGCTGGACTTCGGCCTGCAAGGTATCCGCTGGCTGGTCGAGGGGCTGGGCTGGGACACCCGTTTCGTCGAGGCCTTGCCCACGGCGCTGGTCAAGCCGTTCTCCGGCAGCGCGGCCCGGGCGATGCTGATCGAGACCATGCAAAGCCACGGCGTGGACAGCTTCCCGGCACTGGTCGCGGCGACGGTGCAGGGCAGCACCGAGACGACCTTCTATGTGCTGGCGGTGTACTTCGGTGCGGTGGGCATCCAGCGCGCGCGGCATGCGGTGGGCTGCGCGCTGCTGGCGGACCTGGCCGGTATCGTTGCGGCGGTCGGGGTGTGCTACTGGTTCTTCGGCTGAAGACCCGCCGGGCGCGTGCTCAGGGCATCTTTCGCTGCCAGAGCCGGAACAGCGGCTCGGCGAGGAACATCACCAGGAACAGGCGCAGCACCTGCAAGGCGGTGACCAGCGCCACCGAGAGCTGCAGCGCATCGGCCGTCAGACACAGCTCGGTGATGCCGCCGGGCATCATGCCGAGCATCAGCGACACTGCATCCAGCGCCGTCACGCCGCCCAGGCCCTTGGCCAGCGCGGCGGCGACCAGCATCGCCAGCAGGGTGAAAAGCAGGATGCGCAGCAGGAACGCTGGTGCACTGCGGAAGAACGGCCGGTCGAAGTGGCAGGCCAGCGAACAGCCGATCAGCACTGGCCCAGCGCCCCGGCCCCGGCCGGCAGGCCGATGTGCAGATCGAAGATCACGCTGGCCGCCGCGCAGACGGTCAGCGGGCCGAGCATCCATGGATTGGGCTGGCCGAGTTTGCCCCACAGCAGCGCCAGCAGCACGCCGGCGGGCAGCAGCACGGCCAGCCAGAACCCGTTCACCGCCGCGGGTGGCGGCGGCGCTACCGGCGGCAGGCCCCAGGTGAACAGCGCCGGGACGATCAGCACCACCAGCAGCAGGCGCAGGCTGTGTGCGGCGGCAACCCGGGCCGGTTCGGCATCGTGGCGGCTGGCCAGGTTGACCATCTCGCTGGCGCCGCCCGGCATGCTGGCGAAGAACGCCGTGGCGCGGTCGCTGCCGCTGCGCAGCAGGATGACGATGCCGATCAGGCTCAGCAGCAGGGTGCCGAAGGCCCCGGCGAGGATCACGCCGAAATGGGCGAGCACCTGCTGCATCACCTCGCTGGTGAAGTGCAGGCCGATGGCGCTGGCGACGAGCCACTGGCCGGCCTGCCGGGCATGGGGCACCTCCGTCACCAGCCAGCCGCTGCAGCGTGCCGCGATCACCGCCAGCAGCGAGCCGATCATCCACGGCAGCGGCCAGTGGACCAGGCTCGCCAGCCAGCCGCCGAGCGCGCCGAGCAGCGGTGTCGCCCACCAGCCGGGCAGCCGGCGGCGCATCTCAGGCCTGTGCCTCGAACATGCCGCCGCGGCGGCGCTTGAGCCACCAGCGAATCCCCGGCATGGCCAGCATCAGTGCCGCCAGGGCCCATAGCGCGAGGGTGATCGGGCTGCCCCAGAGGATGCCCAGCTCGCCGTTGGAGATCGACAGCGCGCGGCGCAGGTTGTCTTCCATCATCTCACCGAGGACGAAACCGAGGATCAGTGCCGACAGCGGGAAATCGAGCTTGCGCAGCAGGTAGCCGAACACGCCGAGGCCGACCATCAGCACCAGGTCGAACACCGTGCTGTGCACCGAGTACACCCCCACCAGGCTGATCGCGGTGATGGCGGGCACCAGCACCCAGTTGGGCACGCTGAGCATGCGTGAGAATAGGCCAACCAGCGGAATGTTCATCACCAGCAGGATCACGTTGCCGATGAACAGCGAGGCGATCAGGCCCCAGACCACGTCCGGCTGCTGTTCGAACAGCAGCGGGCCTGGAGTGATGTTATACAGCGTCAGCGCGCCGATCATCACCGCGGTGGTGCCCGAACCCGGCACGCCGAGGGTCAGCATGGGGATCAGCGAGCCGCAGGCCGAGGCGTTGTTGGCGGCTTCCGGGGCCGCCAGGCCGCGCAGGTCGCCGTCGCCGAAGCGGCCCTTGTCGCCGGCCATGCGCTTCTCGCTCATGTAGGTCATGGCGCTGGCGATGGTCGCCCCGGCGCCCGGCAGGGTGCCGATGACGAAGCCGGCCACGGCGCTGCGCACCATGGTCCAGAAGGTCAGGCAGAACTCCTTGAGGTTGAATAGCAGCCGGCCACTGGCCTTGACCGCCGTCTGCCCGCTGTGGGTCTTTTCCAGCATCAGCAGGATCTCGCTGACGCTGAAGAAGCCGATCACCACGATGACGAACTGGATGCCGTCGGACAGGCTGACGCTGCCGAAGGTGAAGCGGTAGACGCCGGTGGTCGAGTCGACACCGACGGTGGCCAGGGCCAGCCCCATCAGCGCGGCCATCAGGGTCTTCACCGGCTTGTCGCCGACCATGCCGCCGAGGCAGGCGATGGCGAAGATCATCAGTACGAAGTATTCCGCCGGGCCGAAGGCCACCGCCCACTTGGCCAGCAGCGGGGCGAATAGCACCACACCGCAGGTGGCGATGATGCTGCCGACGAAGGAGCTGACCGCCGACAGCGACAGGGCGATGCCGGCCTTGCCCTGGCGCGCCAGCGGGTAGCCGTCGAGGGTGGTCATCACCGCCGCGGCGTCGCCCGGCACGTTGAGCAGGATCGCCGAGATACGACCGCCGTATTCGCAGCCCAGGTACACCGCGGCGAGCAGGATCAGTGCGGTCTCCGGCGGCAGGCCGAGGGCGAAGGCCAGCGGCAGCAGCAGCGCCACGCCGTTGATCGGGCCGAGGCCCGGCAGCAGGCCGACCACGGTGCCGACGAAGGCGCCGAACAGCGCCACCAGCAGGTTGGTCGGCCGGGTGGCGACATCGAAGCCCTGCAGCAAGAAATTCAACGTTTCCATTTCAGTTCTCCAGTACGCGCAGCAGGCCCAGCGGCAGCGGCACGTCCAGCAGGTAATCGAACAGTCCGTAGAGCAGCACGCCGAGCAGCACGCCGCTGATCACGCAGGGCCACAGCCGGCCGTTGAACAGCAGGCCGAGGGCGAAGCCGGCCAGGGCGGTGGTGATGACGAAACCGAGGATTTCGAACAGCAGGGCATAGGCCAGCAGCACCAGCACGCACAGCACGGCCCGGAGGGCCATGGTCCAGTCGAACGCGGGCGTCGGCTCGCCGTGCGGCTTGCACAGCAGCCACGCCGCGCCGCAGCCCATCAGCAACAGCAGCAGCAGCGGGTAGGCGCGCGGGCCGACCGGGTCGTAGGCGAAGGGTGCCTCGAAACCCCAGGCGAGCAGGGCGAGGCCGGCGCAGGCGAGCAGCCACGCCGCGGCGAAGACACGTACGTACATGACGGGATACCTCAGGATGCGACGGCCCGGCCCCAGTGAGGGCCCGGGCCGGGTTCTCGGTTACTTGACCAGGCCGAACTCGCCGGCCAGCGCCTTGTAGTCCTGCACCTGCTTCTCGACGAAGGCCTTGAGCTCGTCGCCGGTCATCGACAGCGGGAACAGGTCGCGCTGCTCGCGCAGCTTGGCGAAGTCCTCGTCACCGAGCAGCGTGTCGAACTGGCTCTTCCACCAGTTGAAGTCCTCGTCGGAGACTTCCGGCCCCATGTAGAAGCCGCGGATCACCGGCCAGCTGATGTCGTAGCCCTGCTCCTTGGCGGTGGGGATGTCGGCCAGCTTGCCCGGCAGGCGCTCGTCGGCGAGCACGGCGAGGATGCGGATCTTGCCGGCGTCGAGCTGCGGGGTGACTTCGCCGAGGCCGCTGGAGGTGACCTGCACATGGCCGCCGAGCATGGCGGTGAGCGTCTCGCCGCCGCCCTCGAAGGCGACATAGCGCAGCTTCTGCGGATCGACCCCGGCGGCGCGGGCGATCAGTGCGGTCTGCATCCAGTCCTGCCCACCGATGGTGGCGCCGGCGCCGAACACCACGCTGCCCGGGTCCTTCTTCACCGCGGCGATGAGGTCGTCGAGGTCCTGGTAGGGCGCATCGGCACGCACCGAGATGGCGCCGTAGTCGGTGCCGACCGCGGCCAGCCAGCGCACTGCGGTTTCGTCGTAGCGACCGAACTTGCCCTGCGCGAGGTTGAGCAGCGAACCGCTGGAGAAGGCGGTGATGGTGCCGGCCTCCGCGGCGCGCTGGGCGACCACGGCGTTGTAGGCCACCGCACCGACGCCGCCGGGCATGTAGGTGACGCGCATCGGCGCCTTGAGCAGGCCGCTGTCCTTCAGGCCGCTCTGGGCTAGCTTGCAGGTCAGGTCGAAACCGCCGCCGGGCTTGGCCGGGGCGATGCATTCGGGGCGCTTGGGCTCGGCCAGCAGCTGGCTGGAGAGCAGCAGGCAGGACGACAGCAGGGCAATACGGCTGAGTGTGGTTTTCATCGGGTGTTCCTCGCGTTCTTGTTCTGTTTACCAGATCGGCAGGCTGTAGCTGACGATCAGACGGTTCTCGTCGGCGTCACGGGCGAAGTCGGAGCGGAACATCGCGTTGCGCCAGCGTACCGCGACGTTCTTCAGCGGGCCGCTCTGCACCACGTACTTCAGCTCGATGTCGCGTTCCCACTCGCTGCCGTTGCTGCCGCCCGCGTATTCGGCGTTGTCGCCGGAGATGTAACGGGTCAGGAAGGTCAGCCCGGGGATGCCCATGGCGGCGAAGTTGTAGTCGTAACGGGCCTGCCAGGAGCGCTCGTCGGCGTTGGCGAAGTCGTTGATCTGCACGAAGTTGACCAGGAACGGATCGCTGCCATCGATATAGCATAGCCGGTATCGCCGCGCATCTGCTGGTAGCCGAGGCTGACCTTGTGCCCGCCGAGGCTGTAGCCGAGCATGCCGTTCCAGGCCTGGTTGTCGATCTTGCCGGCGTTGGCCGCGCCGCTGTCGTCGCTGAACATCACGCGCAGGTCGGCGCTCAGCGCGGAGTTGTCGCTCAGCGGCTTGACCGCCAGCAGGCCGAAGAAATGCTGGCGGTACACGTCATCCAGCTCGCCGTAGTAGTAGCGGCCGGTGAGGTTCTTGTTGAAGGCGTATTCGGCCCCGGCGAAGGTCAGGTGATCGGCCTCGGCGGCACTGGCGAAGCGGCTGTTCTTGTTGTTCAGCTGCAGGTCCTGGGAGTTGGTCGAAGCGCGGTCGATGACCTTGTCCAGGCGCCCGCCGATCAGCGTCAGCCCTTCGATGTCCTTGGAAGTGGCGGTGCCGCCTTCGAACACCTGCGGCAGCGTGCGGCTGTCGCTGGCCTTGACCACCGGCAGCTCCGGGATGTGCGAGCCATAGCGCAGCTCGGTCTCGGCGATCTTCGCCTTGGCGGTCAGGCCCAGGCGGCTGAACTCGTCCGGGGTGCCGCCATCGTCCTGCACCGGCAAGAGGTCGGTGCCGGCGCGACCACCGCCGGAGTCCAGCTTGACGCCGAGCATGCCCAGCGCATCCAGGCCGACGCCGACGGTGCCTTCGGTGAAGCCGGACTGCACGTCGAGGATGAAACCCTGGGTCCACTCTTCGCGCTTGGACTGAGCGGAGCCTTCGCGGAAATCGCGGTTCAGGTAGATGTTGTGGGTCTGCAGGGTTGCACTGCTGTCTTCGATGAACGCGGCCTGGGCGAGCGGCGCCAGCGAGGCGGCGGCAATGGCGAGCGCGAGACGGGCAGGAACGGGTGAGCGTCTGACGGCAGTCA
Source organism: Pseudomonas sp. BAY1663 (assembly GCF_000582595.1). NCBI lineage: Bacteria > Pseudomonadati > Pseudomonadota > Gammaproteobacteria > Pseudomonadales > Pseudomonadaceae > Pseudomonas > Pseudomonas sp. BAY1663. Next base: position 1,860 of record NZ_AZSV01000068.1, on the reverse strand, counting down.
GCATCGGGGTATCTCCACTATTGTTTTTGTTGTGACGGCGCATGCGCCGCGCGAGGTGGATCGAGCCACCTGTAAGCGATCCTATGGGGTCAAGCTTTCGCCAGCCTTTCAGCGTCGAAAGCCTGCGGCGACGCTTGTCGTCTGCCGCTACACTGGCGCCCCGTCGCAATGGCAGAGGACAGGCAATGCGGATTCTTCTGGTCGAGGATCACCCCCAGCTGGCCGAGAGCGTGGCGCAGGCGCTGCGTGGCGCCGGCTGGACCGTGGACCTGCTGCACGACGGCATCGCCGCCGACCTGGCGCTGGCCAGCGAGGACTACGCGCTGGCGATTCTCGACGTCGGCCTGCCGCGGCTGGATGGCTTTCAGGTGCTGGCGCGCCTGCGCGAGCGCGGCAAGACGCTGCCGGTGCTGATGCTCACCGCGCGCGGCGAGGTCAGCGATCGCGTGCATGGCCTCAACCTCGGGGCCGACGACTACCTGGCCAAGCCGTTCGAACTGTCCGAGCTGGAGGCGCGGGTCAAGGCGCTGCTCAGGCGCAGCGTCGGCGGCGGCGAGCGCCAGCAGCGCTGCGGCGTACTGATCTACGACCTGGACGCGCGGCGCTTCAGCCTGGCCGACGAGCCGCTGGCGCTGACCTCCCGCGAACAGGGCGTGCTCGAGGCACTGATCGCCCGTCCCGGCCGGGTGATGAGCAAGGATCAGCTGGCCGCCCAGCTGTTCGGCCTGGACGAGGACGCCAGCGCCGACGCCATCGAGATCTACATCCACCGCCTGCGCAAGAAGCTCGAGGGCCAGCCGGTGCGCATCGTCACCTTCCGCGGCCTGGGCTACCTGCTCGAGGCGCTCGATGGCTGAGCCGCCATTTGCCGGCAGCCTGCGCGCCCGGCTGCTGCGCCGGCTGGCGATCCTGCTGGCGCTGCTGCTCTTGTTCAGCGGCTGGAGCGCCTACTGGAACGGCCGCGCCGCTGCCGACACCGCCTACGACCGCACCCTGCTGGCCTCGGCCCGGGCCATCGCCGACGGCCTGGTGGCCAATGACGGCCAGCTGCGCGCCAACGTGCCCTACGTCGCGCTGGACACCTTCGCCTACGACAGCGCCGGACGCATCTACTACCAGGTGCTGGATACCGAAGGCCGCCTGGTCAGCGGCTACGAGAACCTGCCTGCCCCTGCCGCCGACACCCCGCGCACCGACGATTATCCGGCCCTGGCGCGCTTCTACGACGGTGAATTCCAAGGCCAGGGCGTGCGTCTGGTGAGCCTGCTGCAGCCGGTCAGCGAACCGGCGCTCAACGGCATCGCCGAGATCCGCGTGGCCGAGACCCTCGGCGCCCGGGAGCGCATGGCGCGCAGCCTGCTCACCGATACCCTGTGGCGGGTCGGGCTGATGGCCGTCGCCGCGCTGCTGCTGGTATGGCTGGCGGTAAGTGCCGCGCTGCGCCCGCTGGGCCGGCTCAGCGAGGCGGTGCAGGAGCGTGCGCCGGACGATCTGCGGCCGTTGCCACTGGTCAGCGTGCAGCGTGAGCTGCGCCCGCTGGTGGTCGCGCTCAACGGCTTCACCGAGCGCCTGCGTGGCCAGTTCGAGCGCCAGGCACGCTTCATCGCCGATGCGTCCCACGAGCTGCGCACACCGCTGGCGGCCCTCAAGGCGCGCATCGAGCTGGGCCTGCGCGACGCCGATCCTTCCGCCTGGCGCAGCACGCTGGAGGACGCCGGGCAGAGCACCGACAAGGTCATCCACCTGGCCAACCAGCTGCTCTCATTGGCGCGCATCGAGAGCGGCGCGCAGGCCATCGCCGAAGGCGGCGCGCAGCGCCTGGACCTCTCGCAGCTGGCCCGCGAGCTGGGCCTGGCCATG
>NZ_AZSV01000067.1:0-25768 GCF_000582595.1 Pseudomonas sp. BAY1663 | reverse complement strand
GCGGCCGCGAACGAAACGGCAACAGACCCTAGTAGGTTTTGCCGGCGCCAGTTGGCTGGCGATCCGTAGCCGCAGCAGAAGCATCGCCAGCAAGCCGGCTCCTACGACGGACGCGCTCCCTGGCGCGCCTCAAATTCCCGCCTTGCCCGGCTCGCTGTACTGCGCACCGCTCTCGGAAAAGCGCACCTTGCCGTAGCTGTCGCCGAACAGCTCCTGATACAGCTGTTGGGCCGTATCGGTCAGCAGCAGGATTTCCACGCGCCGGTTGGCGCCGTTCTCGGGATCGTCCGGCCGCAGCGGCATGACGTCGGCCTGGGCGGTCACCTGCAGCACCGAGCGCGCGGGCAGCCCGGCCTCCACCAGCACGTTGCGCGCACGCAGGGCACGGTCGCCAGACAGGTTCCAGTTGTTGTAGCCGGCCTGCAGCCGGTAGGGCGTGGCGTCGGTATGGCCGCTGATGATCAGCTTGTTCTCGACCTTGCTCAGCACGCCGGCGAGCACACCGAGCAGGCGCTCGAAGTGCGGATTGAGGATCGCGCTGCCACGCTGGAACATGAAGCGTTGCTGGTCGTCCTTGATCAGGATGCGCAGCCCCTGGGGCACCACGTCCACCTCGACATTGGCCAGGGCATCGACCTCGCTGGCCACTTCCTTCATCAGCTCGGCCAGCGCCTGCAGCTCGGCGCTGGAACCGTAATGGCGGCTGCCATCGGCCGGCTCCCGGTCGGCCCGCTCGCGTGGCTGCGGATCGGCCTGCGGCGGGCGGACCGGTACGCCGTCCAGCTCCAGCGGCGAGGTGCTGGTGCCGTCGAAGATGCCGGCACCGCCGTCGACCAGCGGGTTGCTCTCCTGCTCGCCGAAGGCCGGGTTAGTCAGGTTCATCTGCGGCTGGATGATCCACAACACCATGAACAGCGCCATCATCGCCAGGGTGAAGTCGGCGAACGCCACTTTCCAGGCGCCGCCGTGCTCGTCCTCATGGCCTTTCTTGGAGCGGCGCCGGACGATGATCTCGTGCTCTTCGCCGCCTTTACCCTTGCCTCGGCTCCTCATGCCGCGTCCCTTTCTTCCTCGTACTGGTTGACCCAGACCTCGAGTTGGCGGAAGGCGGGCTTGACGTCCTGTTCGATCAGCTTGCGGCCGGCGTCGACCGCCAGCAGCGTCGGCTTGCCGGCCAAGTGCGCGACCAGCGTGGTGCGCACGCATTCCAGCGCCGACAGCTCGGTCTTGACCCGCTGGCCCATGGCGTTGGACAGCGGCTCCATCAGGCAGTAGCAGAAGAAGATGCCGAGGAAGGTGCCGACCAGCGCCGCGGCGACGTGGGCGCCGATCTCGGCGACGCTGCCGCCGATGCTGCCCATGGTGATGATGATGCCCATGATCGCCGCGAGGATGCCGAAGCCCGGCATCGCCTCGCCGATCTTGAACAGCGAGCGCGACGGTTGCAGCAGCGCGTGCTCCATGGCCTCCAGCTCCTGTTCGAGGAAGCCCTCGAGTTCATGGGCGCTGATCTTGCCCATGGCCATCAGGCGGAAGTTGTCGGCGATGAACGCCATCAGGTTCTTCTCCGTGAGGATCAGCGGGTAGCGCGCGAACAGGTCGCTTTGCTCCGGCTCCTCGATGTGCGAATCGAGCACCTTGAGGCCGCCTACATCGACCATCTCCAGCAGCTCGTAGAGCAGCATCAGCAACTGGCGCTGGAATTCCTCGCCACGGCGCTGGTAGATGAACACGCCGCGGATCTGCGAGAGCATCTCCACCAGCACTTCCTTGGGGTTGCCGACCACCAGGCTGCCGATCGCGGCGCCCAGGATGACCACCACTTCGGCCGGCTGCCAGAGCACCCGCATGTTGCCGTTGGCCATGGCGTAGCCGCCCAGCACGCAGCCGATGATGATGAATGCACCTAATACTTTCTGCATGACGTTACTGGCTTCTCTCGGTTAAGGATCTACCGACCCCAGAAAGCGACAGGCCTTGCCGATCGCCTGTTTGCTCAACTGACAGACCCTGGCATCGCTGACCTCCAGCACCAGGGCGATTTCCTTGAGGCTCAACTCGTGCTGGTAGTAGAGCGTCAGCACCAGCCGCTCGCGCTCGTCCAGCCGGGCCAGCGCCTGTTCCAGGAGCCGCTCCTTGAGCAGGCGCTCCTCGAACAGCTCGGCCGCATCCGGGAACTGCTCATGGCCGCTCTGCAGCAGTTCGTCGAGGCTCTCGATGGCCTCGGACGAATCGGCCCAGAGGAAGGCCTGGTAATCCTTCTCGTCGAGGCCGGTGAAGGCCTTGATCTCCTCGTCGCTGGGCGCATGGCCCAGCCGCCGCGACAGCTCGCGAATGGCGTCGCGCACCTTGTGCACCTGCTGGCGCACCTGCCGCGGGCGCCAATCCTGGCGGCGCAGCTCGTCGAGAATGGCGCCGCGGATGCGCAGCGCGGCGAAGCGGCCGAACTGCTCGTCCGGCTCGCCATAGCGGCGCAGGCCCTCGAGCAGGCCGATCATGCCGATCTGCTCCATGTCCTCGCGGTCGAGCACCTGGTTCGTCTGCAGCGACAGCTGGCGGACGATGCGCTTGACCAGCGGCAGGTACTGCATCAGCCAGCGCTGCTCGGCGCCCGGCGCGAACAGCGCATGGCCGGCCGGGGTGGCGCCGTAGCAGTCGATGGGACAGGTGGCGCTCATGGCGGCTGGCCTTACTGAACGATCAGCTTGCTGACCAGCACGTGCTTGAACGGCGCGAGCGCATTCTTGCTGGCGAAGTCGGCGAACAGTGCGGTTTCCAGGCGTGCCTGCAGGTCGCCGATCGGCAGCGAGCGCAGCTCGTCGAAGCTGAGTCCGGAGAGGTAGCTGACCACCGAATTGCGCACCAGCGGTTCGGCCTGGGCGAAGTTCTTCGGCTCGTCCGAAGCTTCGGCCTGCAGCGCCAGGTCCAGCACGAAGTAGTGCTCGCGACCTTCGCCGCGCAGGCTGACGATGACCTTCGGCACCGGATAGAACTCGTATTCCACCGGCACCAGCGGCTCGGCCGTTGCCTGGCCCGCCCCCGCGGCCTGTTCCAGCCCGGGCTTGAGCAGCCAGTAACTGACACCGACGCCACCGGCGACGGTGACCACATTGAGCAGCAGCATCAGGAGAACGAGACGAGACGTCGACATGGCAAATTCACAATCCAGTAATTAGCGTTGATCCGATCAAACCGTGACCAGCACGTCGCGGGCGCGACTGCCGGAGCGCTCGGTATCCTGCGCGGTGTCTTCCGCCAGCCCGTTGGCCGCCACCGGCTCCTCACCGGCCGGCATCCGCTGGCGCGCCTGGCCCTGCTGGCCCGATTGCCCGTCGGCGGCCACCTGCACGTTGACCTGTACGAAGTGCTGCCCCACCAGCTCCTGGCGCAGGCGGTCGCTGGTCTGCTGCAGCAGGCGCGCGACGTCGGCGTGGGCGGCGCTGAGCTGCACGGTGAGGCGCCCGGACTCATGGCTGAGGTGGATTTCCAGACTGCCCAGCTCCGGCGGGTCCAGGCGGATGCTGGCGCTCTGCTGCCGCTGCTGCAGCTGCAGCTCGACGTGCTCGCGCAGTGCCTGCAGCATCTGCTCGCCCCACTTGGCTTGCGGGGCGTGCAGCTTGAGCGAGTGCTCCATTCCCTGCGGCGGCACCGTGCGCTCACCGCTCATGGCCAGGGGCTCGGGATCCGCGTTCGGATCGAGCGCGGCGAGCAGGCGCTCCGCCTGTGCGGCGGATGACGTTTCGCCGGCTGGGCCCAGGGCACCGGCCAGTGCCTCGGTCGGGACCGGCAGTGCGCCGGGCATATCGGGCGTCGACGAGCGGGACGCCGCGATGACGCCGGAATCGCCCGCCAGCGGCGGCCTCTCGCCGCGCTGGCCGGCCAGGAGGGTTTCCAGCGTCGCCAGCGCCCTTTGCTGCCGATCGACGAAGACTTCGCCCGACGGGCTCGGCGATGCCGCTTGCGCAACCTGCCCCGGCTGCGCCGCGGCCAGGTCGCGCGCCTGCACCACCGCCTGTTGCTGATCGAGCATGCCGAATAGCCACTGCTCGGCAGTCAGCTCCTGCGCGCTTTCGTCCTGCCCGGAGGAGCGCTCGGCAGCCGGCTGGGCGTTCGCCTGCACGGACGGCAACGGCTCCAGGGGCATCGCCGATTGTAACGCCACCGGCGCTATGTCGAGCTCGCCACCCACCCGCAGCAGGCGCTCGCGGAACCCCACCGGCAACCCGGCACTGGCGCTGCGCTCGCCTGCCAGCCGTCCGTCCAGCGCGGCGGGGCGCACCACGGCCGGCTGGCCGGAAGCTTCCACGGCGGCGTTGCCGCCCATGGCCGCAATAGAACGGATCATGCCGGATCCCCCATCTGGAGCATCTCGGTCCGCTGGTAGGCCGCCCGCCCTTCGGCGTAATCGAGATGGTTCACCAGCAGCAGGCGCAAGCGCTCGCACTCCTCGCCACAGGCCTTCAGGGCTTCGCCGTGCAGACGCTTGAGCCGCTGCCTGGCGGCCTGCGCCGGCTCATCCAGCGCCGCGCTCGCCGGCAGGGCCTCCAGGCAGGCCCGAATGGCCCGGTCGACCTCGCCGACAGCCCGCCAGTCGCCGGCCTGCAGCGCCCGTTGCAGGCCGGCATGCAGCGCCTGCAGGCGCCCGGCATCACTTGCGCGCGGCACTGACGCCCTCCCAGCCCTCACGCAGCACGCCGAGCAGGTTGACCACTTCGTCCAGGCCCTCCAGCGACAGCGTCACGCTGACATCGGAGAGCCGGTAGATGCAGTATTCGTAGAGCCGCGCCAGCCCCTGCACGACCTCGCCGCCGGCCTCTTCGTCGAGCGCGCCGTTGAGGCCGTTGAGGATGTTCATGCACTTCTCCAGCGAAGCGCCCTTCTGCTGATAGCGCTTGTGCTCGATATGGCCACGGGCGCGGGACAGCTCGTCGAGCAGGCCATCCATCAGCACCAGCACCAGCTCGTAGGGGGATGCGGACGCCGCGCGGGCTTCCAGGTCCACCGCGCGGTAGCTGTCGTAACTGTCGTTGGGCAGGTAGGTCATCCGAACAATCCGTAGGTCTGCTCCATGCTCTGCATGGTCTGCATCATGGAGGTGAACTGCTTGAGATAGCGGGCGTAGTAGGTGTCGTACTGCTGCTGCAGGTTCTCGAACTGCTCGTCGACGCGCCGCAGGTTCATGTCCAGCGTGTCCAGGCGGCTCTTCAGCGTGCCGTTGGTGCTGCTGGTGTAACCGGCGACGGTCTTGTCGAGGCTGTCGAGCAGGTTGTCCTTGCCGGTGAACAGCGCCTCGAACCCTTCCGGATCGTTGGCCACCGCCGCCTCGAAACGGGCGCTGTCGATGGTCAGCTTGCCGTTGCGATCGGCGCTGATGCCGAAGTTGATCAGGTTGGTGCCGCCGAAATCGGTACGCAGCAGCGCATTCAGCCGGCTCTCGATGCTGCGCACGCTGGCGTCGCCGGCCAGGGTGCCGCGCGCGCTGCTTTCCGTGCCGCTGGCAGTCAGCGAGTCGAAGCTGGTCATCAGCGCGTTGAACGCATCGACGAAGCTCTGCGCCTTGGCCTTGGTCGCGCTCTGGTCCTGGCCGATGGTGAGCGTCAGGGGCGCGTCACCGGCGCTGTGGAGCTTGCTGACCGACAGGCTGACGCCGTCGATGACGTTGGCGAAGGTGTTGCTGGAACTGGTCAGCTCGATGCCGCCGGCGCCGTAGCTGCCGCCCATGCGAATTCGCGCATCCGCGGCCTCGGAAAGGGTGGTCGTGCTGGCGCTGGCATTGCCGCTCAGGGCCAGGCTGAAGGCGTTGGCCACGCCGCTTTCGGCGCTGGTCAGTACCAGGCTGACCTCGCCGTTGCTGCGCACCAGCGTCGCCTGCACGCCCAGCTCGGCCGCATTGATGGCCTTGGCCGCCTCGTCGAGGGTGGCATAGCCGCCGAGGTCGAAATCCTGACCCTTGAGGGTCAGGGTTCCGCTCAGGCTGCCATCGACCAGCCCCTGCACGGCGACCTGCTGCTTGCTGGCCAGCTGTTCGACATAGAACTGGTAGCTGCCCGGCTGCGCCGTGCTGCCGAGCGTGGCCGTGGCGTAGCCTCCTGGCTGAACGAGGCGCTGTTGACCAGCATCGTCGCCTTGCCGGTCTTCAGGCCGGCAACGGCGGATTTGAAGGTCGTCAGCGACGTGCGCAACTTGCTCAGCGCATCGCGCTGGGCCTGGTAGTTGCTCTCGTTGCGATTGAGCCGGTCCAGCGAAGACTGAACTTCATAGGTCGCCAGCTGCGTCGACATCTGTTTTACGTAATCTGAATCTATCGCCATTACCGATCCCCTTCCTGAAACCTGTTGAGCAAATTGGGTGCCAAGTCACAACTCATTGATTCAATGGGCTTTTCACGGCAACCATGGAGAAAAACCGCTTCCGCTCGGGCGCCGGACAGGGAAACGGGGAAACGCCGTTTCCGCCTGGCGAGGCGGCGGAACATCCCTGTATCAAGGCGACGGTGGAGGGGGGAGCGCTTAAGGCGTATCGCGAATTATCGTGCGCGAGCCGCAGGCCGGCGCCGGGGGGCAACGGAGCGAGGAAGGGAAGCGGCCGGCCACATCCGAACCGGAAGGGCCCACCACCAAGACGCCGAGCGGCAGTCCCGATGCGCGGCGGATTCAGTAGCCCTGCGGCTGGTAAAGCCGGGCATCGTGGCTGCCGGCAAGCAATTGCTCGAGAATCTCGTGGTGCATCGCCAGCAGCTTGCCGTTGCGCTCGTTGATCTGCTGGCACTGCGTGGCCAACGCGCCCAGTTGCTGCCAGAGCTGGCGTACACGCGCGGCCTGCTCCTCGGGGTAGCCGGCGAGCAACCGCTGCATGCCGTCCGCATCCTGCGGCAGGCGGAAGGCGCCCAGCACCTTGGCGCGGCGCTGGGCGCGCGCGCCGATGGTTTCGGCGCGCGTGGTGATCTGCAGGTTGAGCCGGTCGATCTCCAGGCTGTCGCGTTCGAGCAGGAAGGCATAGAGCGCCTGCATCAGGTCGCGCAGGGCCCGGTAATCGTCGCCGTCCTGCTCGAGGTCGTTAGCGACGATCGCGAGCAGCTTGTCGCGCTGGTTCACGCATCGCTTCCGCGGTGATAGGCGAGCATGCTGCCGGCCAGCTCGGCGGGATCGCTGCTGATCTCACCGCGCTGCAGCGCCTGCTTGAGCGCCGCGACGCGCTCCAGGTCGATTTCCGGCATGGCGCGCAGGGCCTCGTGCATCTGCTCCAGCGGCAGGCTTTCCGGCTGGCGCGCGGTGCTTTCCGGCGCCGGGCGCGCGACGGGCTGGCGGGTGGAGCTGGCCTCGGTGGCCGGTGTCAGGGCGGGCTTGAAGTGCCGGCTGATTTCCATGATTTCTTTCCAACTCGGTGGTTACAGCCAAACAGGCGACCGCCCGGCCACGAAACTTAAATGCCTGTTCACGATGCCGGGCGCGGCTAGTCTACCGAGCGCCAGCGTATGGCTCCACGACCGCTACGACGAGCCGATGGAACGCGCTCAGTGGGTGGCGCGCCAATGGGCCTGGGCAGCCAGGCCGTCCTGGATCTTCTGCTCCTGCTGCGCGAGCAGCTGCTGCCATTGCTGCAGCTTGCTGTCGATCATGTGCTCGACCACCTTCTCGCTGCGCATGGCCTGCAGCAGCTCGCGCCGGATGCGCTCCAGCGCCTGCTCGGCGACCGCCAGCTCGCGGCGCTGCAGCTCCACCATCTTGTGCAGCGTGGCCTTGTAGCGCTGCTGGTTGTCACGCTGCAGCGGCGTGCTCATCGGCACGCTGAAGCCGCACAGGCGGCTCAGGCCGGTGATGTTGTTGCGGTAGCGCTGGCAGAGGTTCTGCTGGTACTGCACCTGCCCGAGCATCTTGCGTACGCGGTTGCCACGCAGGCTGGCCAGGCGGCCGAGGGTTTCGAGCTGCTGTTTCATCGTGCCTTCCCGAGGATGTTCTGCAAGGTGGCGACGCTGGTTTCCAGTTCCGCGGCTTCGCCGACGTCCTGGCGCAGGAAGCGTTCGATGGTCGGCGCCAGTTGCACCGCGCGGTCGGTCTGGCTGTCCGCGCCGGGCGTATAGCCGCCGAGCGGGATCAGCTCCTTGATCTTCTCGAAGGCGCTGTAGCACTCCTTGAGCTGGCGCGCCGCGCCCAGGTGCGCCGGCTGGCCGACCTGGCTCATGCAGCGGCTGACCGACGCACAGACGTCGATGGCCGGGTAATGCCCGGCTTCGGCCAGGCGTCGCGAGAGCACGATGTGGCCGTCGAGAATCGCCCGCGCGCAGTCGACGATGGGGTCCTGCTGGTCATCGCCTTCGGCCAGCACCGTGTAGATGGCGCTCAGGCTGCCGTTGTCGCTGGCGCCATTGCCGGCGCTTTCCACCAGCTCCGGCAGCATGCCGAACACCGACGGCGGGTAGCCCTTGGTCGCCGGCGGCTCGCCGAGGGCCAGGGCGATCTCGCGCTGAGCCATGGCATAGCGGGTCAGCGAATCCACCAGCAGCAGCACGTCATGGCCCTGGTCGCGGAAATAGGCGGCGATGCTGTGACAGAGCTCGGTGGCCTTGAGGCGCATCAGCGGCGATTCGTTGGCCGGTGCGACCACCACCACGGCCTTCTTCAGGCCCTCTTCGCCCAGTGAATGCAGGATGAATTCCTGCACCTCACGGCCACGCTCGCCGATCAGCCCGACCACCACCACATCGGCCTTGGTCTGCCGGGTGATCATGCCGAGCAGCACGCTCTTGCCCACGCCCGAGCCGGCAAACAGGCCGACCCGCTGGCCCTTGCCCAGGGTCAGGGTGGCGTTGATGGCGCGCACGCCGACATCCAGCGCTTCGCTGACCGGCTTGCGCTTGAGCGGATTGACCGATGGCAGCTCGGTCGGCAACGGGTCGCGGCCGCCGAGCTTGCCCAGTTCGTCCAGCGGCTCGCCGAGGCCGTTGACCACGCGGCCCAGCCAGGACTCGTCGATATGCAGCTTGGCGTCATCCGGCGCCGGGAATACCCGCGAACCGGCGGTCAGGCCGACCGGTTTCTTGAACGGCATCAGGTAAGTGATATCGCGATTGAAGCCCACCACCTGCGCCTCCAGCATGCTGCCGTCGCCCTGCTCGACATAGCAGCGCTGGCCGGTCATGCGCTGGCAGCCGAGGCTTTCCAGCAGCATCCCGGAGACGCGCACCAGCCGCCCGCTGACCTTGGCCAGCTGCACGTTGTCCAGCGAGCGCAGGGCCTCGTCGAGGCGGAAGCTGTCGCGCAGGGCCATGGCTCAGCCCTGCGCCGTGATGTGTTCGGCGAGGGTTTCCATGCACGAGTCCAGCCGCTGCTGGCAGCCGATGTCGGCTTCGGCCTGGGCGGTGAGCACACGGCATTCGCCGAGCGCGAGCTTCTCGTCCGGCACCAGGCGCCAGGCGGCGGCACGTTCCGGTGCCAGCTCGCGGATGCGCGCGCACTCTTCAGGATTGAGGTGGATACGCACGTCTTCCTGATCGCCGGGCATGGCGGTCAGCGCCTCCTCGGCCAGGGTCAGCAGTTGCGTGGGATGCAGGGTCAGTTCGCAACGGATCACCTGGCGCGCCACCTTCTGCACCAGCTCCAGCAGTTCCTCGCGACGCGCCTGTTCGTACTCGGCACGGAAGCGCTCGAATGACTCGATCAGCCGATCCAGCGGCCGGCCGGCCTCGTCGAACGCCCGTCGCCCTTGCAGACGGCCATCCTCCAGGCCCAGCGCCTTGCCGTCCTCGACACCACGCTGGAAGCCCTCGCGGTGGCCCGCCTCGCGGCCCTGCTCCAAGCCTTCGCGATAGCCCTTGTCGATGCCCTCCTGAAAGCCATCGGCCACCGCCCGCTGCAGGGCTGCCGGATCGCCGGCCAGGGTTTCCGCGGCGGGGCCTTGCGGCTTCACCCGGGGCGGAAAGCGGAACGGCCGCCAACTGCGGTCGGCACCCTTGATCACCTTGACCGTCATCTCACTCCACCGTCTGTTCGCGGAACAGCTGCACCTGCAGCTCGCCATCGGCGGACATCTCGCGCACCACGGCCATGATGTCCTTGCGCACCTGCTCGACACGGCTCAGCGGCACCGGCCCTGGCGCCGGTTGATCGACTCCATCTGCTGCGCCTGGCGCTTGGGCATGGCGCCCTGGATCGCCTTGACCAGCTCCGGCTCGGCGCCCTTGAGCGCGACCACCCACTCGTCCAGCGGGATGACTTCCAGCAGCGTCTGCAGCACGTCCTGGTTCTGCCGCGAGAGGATGAAGAAGTCGTACATCTCGTCTTCGATCTTGCTCACCAGCTCCTCGTTGTGCGCGCGCAGCAGCTCGAACATCTGGTCGCGGTTGCCCTTGAAGCGGTTCATGATGTCCGCCGCCTGCTTCACCCCGCGCACCTGCGAGCCCTGGGTGCTGAGCACCTTGAGGCTGCGATCGATCAGCTGCTCCAGCTCGGCGATGACGTCGCTGTTGACCTCCGAGAGGTTGGCGATGCGGTAGAGCAGCTCGTCCTGGCGCTCGGCCGGCATGCACTCGAGCACCTCGGTGGCCATGCCCGGCGGCAGGAAGGCAAGGAACACCGCCTGCATCTGCGCGTGCTCCTTGGCGATCAGCGCGGCGAACTGCTTGGGATCGAGCCACTCCATCTTGGCCATCTTGCGCGGATCTCCTCGCCGTAGATGGAATCGAGCAGCGAGCGGGTGATGTCGCCGCCCAGCGCCTTGGAGAGCATGCCGGCCAGGTAGGAGCGCGAGGCCCCCTTGATGCTGCTCTGCTCCTTGTAGTCGTCGAAGAAGCGGCTGATCACATCGGAAACCATCGGCTGCTTGACGTTGGACAGCCGCGCCATGGCCTGGCTGATGCTGATGATTTCCTCGCGGGAGAAGTTGCGCAGGATGCCAGCGGATATCTCGTCGCCCATGCTCAGCATGAGGATTGCCGCCTGATCCAGCGAACTGACCGAGCGCAGCTGCACCGGCCGCGGCTTGATCTCGCGGGACGACGCCTGGCTGTCTTCAGCCGGCTGGGTTGAGGTCTCTTTCATTGCGCCCTATCCAATGCTTGATGACTTCCGAGACCCGCTCGGGGTCGTTCTTGGCGAGCATCTGCAGGTGCTCGATCTGCAGCTCAAGACCCGAGCCCGGTGCCGGCAGGCGGATCTCCGAAAGCGGGTTGAGCTCACCGAAGATGTGCGGTCCGCCGGGTTCGCGCGGGCTGGCCAGTGCCGGCCGGCTGTCGCCTTCCAGCGCGGCCGGTGCGCTCGGCTCGACCAGGCTGCCTTCCAGCCCCTCGCGCTGCGGCAGTGCCGCGACGTTGCGCTGGGTGAGATTGCGTACCGCCGGGCGCACCACGATCAGCAGCAACAGCAGGGCGATCAGCCCGGCCACGCCGACCTTGGCCAGCGCATGGACCTGACTGTTCTCCCACCAGGGCACGACCTGCTCGATCGGCTCCACGGCAGCGAACGGCAACACGCTGAGACTCAGGAGATCGCCGCGCTCCTGCTTGAAGCCGACCGCACTGCGCACCATGGCCTCCAGCTCGGCGCGGGCCTCGTCTGTCCAGCCACCCTCCGGCGCCGCCGCGGAGTTGAGCACCACCGCCACGCTCTGCTGGCGCAGGGCGAAGCCGGCATGTCTGACGTGCACCACGCTTTGGTCGTAATCCATCTGGCGGGTCGATTCCTCGCGCAGCGAGGTGGCGCCCTTGTTCTCGGTGGCCGGCTGCTGGGCTTCTTCGCCTTCGGGCGCCGGCGGTACCGGCCGGTTGCTCAACGAGCCAGGCACGCCCAGCGCCAGACGATCCAGCGCGCTCTCGTTGCGCAGCACCTCGTTGCGCAGGCGCGGCGTGTCGCCGTAGGACTGGAAGGTTTCTTCCTTCTGGCTGAAGTCGATGTCCGCCGCCACGCTGATGCGGAAGTTGCCCAGGCCCAGCACCGGTGCCAGTACCTGCTCGATATTGGCCGCAGCCTTCTGCTGGTAGTCCTCCACGGCCTGCCAGTTCTGCGCCGGCCCGCCGCCGACGTTGAGCCCGCGCGAGAGCAGCGCGCCGTACTGGTCGACCACACCGACATCTTCCGGCTTCAGATTGGGCACGCTGTTGGCGACCAGATTGACGATGGCGCCGACCTGGTCGCTGCTCAGCTTGTAGCCGGGCTCCAGCTGCAACATCACCGACGCCTTGCTCGGCGCGCGCTTGCTGACCACGAAGGAACTGTTCTCCTCCTGGGCCAGATGCACCCGCGCCTGCTGCACGCCCTTGAGCGCCATCACCGTGCGCGCCAGTTCGCCTTCCAGGCTGCGCTTGAGGCGCACATCCTGAACGAACTGGCTGGTGCCCAGCGGCTCTTCCTTGTCGAACAGCTCGTAGCCAGCCGGCTGCGCAACCTTCACGCCCTTGGCGTTGAGCAGCAGCCGCGCCCGCGCCAGCTGGTCCTCGCGCACCAGAATCTGGCCGCTCTGCGGATGGATGCGGTACTGCAGCGCCTCGCCGTCGAGCACCTGCATCACCTCGGCGGCGGGGAACGACTCGCCGGCGCCATGCAGCGGGCGGAACGAGCCATTGTCACGCCACAGGTAGAAGGCCACGGCCACCGCCAGCGCGGCGGCGATCACCGCCATGCCCGCCAGCGTCACGCGCGGATCGAGTTGCAGCCCGCCTTCGGGCAACCGGGATTTGAGTTTCTGCAGCACGTCTTAGCTCTCTGGGCCGATCAAAGCGGCATTCGCATGACGTCGTCGAACGCCGTGGTCAGTTTGTTGCGCACCTGTAGCAGCGCCGAGAACGACACGCTGGCCTTCTGGCTGTCGATCATCGCGCCGACCAGATCGTCGCTCTTGCCGCTGTCCACCGCCGCCATCGCCGCGCTGGCCTTGTGCTGCTCGGCGTCCACCGAACGCAGGGCGGCTTCGAACGAACCGCTGATGGCGTTGGCCGCCATGCTCGACGGACGGATCGGCTGGCCCTCGGCAACGCTGGCCAGCTGCTGCATGCGACCCAGCAGATCCTGCTGTACCTGATTGATGGAACTCATGGTCGTGCTTCCCCGATGGTTCAGAAATTCAGCTCGATGCCCTGCTCGCGCATGGCGTTGAGGCGGTAGCGCAGCGCGCGCGAGGTCATGCCCAGGCTGGCGGCGGCCTTGGCCTTGTGGCCGTCGAAGCGGCGGATGGTGTCGATCACGTGCTGGTATTCGGCCCACTTGCCGCTCGCGCGCAGCGCCGCCTTGCCGTTCTCCGCGGCAAGCACCAGCGGGCGCTCGCTGCGTACCGGTGCGCCTGTCGGCACCGCCAGGCCCAGGTCCTGGGGCTGGATGAAGAGCCCGTTACGCAGCACCAGCGCGCGCTGCACGGTGTTCTCCAGTTCACGGGCGTTGCCCGGCCAGTCGTGCTGCAGCAGCGCGCGGCAGGCGTCCTCGGTGAGCAGCTCGTCGTGGGCTTCCTGCGGTGCGTATTTGCTGATGAAGCGGCGGGCCAGCGGCAGCACGTCTTCCTTGCGCTCGCGCAGCGGGCTGATATGCAGCGGCAGCACGTCGAGGCGGAACATCAGGTCGGCGCGGAAGCGGCCCTCGGCCACTTCCTGCTGCAGGTCGCGGTTGGTCGCGGCGATGATGCGCACGTTCAGCTCGATCTCGCGGCGCCCGCCGAGGCGCTCCACGCGCTGCTCCTGCAGCACGCGCAACAGCTTGGCCTGCAGCCCCAGCGGCAGTTCGCCGATCTCGTCGAGCAGCAGGGTGCCGCCATTGGCCAACTCGAACTTGCCGGGCTGGGCGCTCACCGCGCCGGTGAAGGCGCCCTTCTCATGGCCGAAGAGAATGGATTCGAGCATCTGCTCGGGGATCGCCGCGCAGTTCACCGCGACGAAGGGCGCGTCCGGGCTGGCGGAAAAGCGATGGATGTAGCGCGCCATCAGCTCCTTGCCGGTGCCGGTCTCGCCGGTGATGAGGATCGGCGCGCGGGTCAGGGACACGCGCTGGGCCATGGCCAGTAGGCGGCGACCGGCCTGGGAGCAGGAAACGAAGCTTTCCTGGGCGGTCTCGGCACAGACCTGGCGGCGCAGCAACGCACCCAGCTGGGTCTCGCTGAACGGTGACAGCAGGTAGTCGACGCAACCCAGTTCCAGCAGCGTGGCGGCCTTTTCCTGGTCGGCGTACTCGACTACCGGAATCAGGCAGACGCTGCCTGCACGCCGCACAAGACTTTCCACCTGCGCATACAAGGAGCGCGCCGGCAAACTTGCAACCACCACGAAGATCAATGCCAGGCGATCGAGCCGAGCCTTGTCGAGTTCGGCGAAATCATTGAAACGCGCAACTTCGCAACCCTGCCTGCGCAAACCGGCCTGCAGAAATTCGCAGGCTTCGGCCTGGGCACTTCCGATAATGGCGACTTTCTTCGCCGGCAATTCATCGAATAGCTCGTCGCATGCGTAGTTCATTGCCTGACTGACACTTTTCAATGTGACCACCTTGCCCTCCGGGAGGCGCCGCGCTCGTGCGCAACGAATCAGCGGAGATGCGGGAAGATAAAAATCGATTTAATTTTTCGGAAGTCTTTGCCGTCTTTGCCCACTGACTCGCAATCGAACCAGCACGCTCGCAAAGGTACTTCCCGAACAAGTGCGCGCACGCTATCAGCGCGCCAGCACCGTCGCCCAATCAGTTCTGCTTAATTGAAATCAAGCGATGCCAGATGAGCTCAAAAGAGGTCATTTGATATCTCTTGATTTAACCCTCTCACGCGCCCATGCCTAGGATGGCGGCACGCTAGAGCCGTGCCCGGAAAAACACCCGCGCCAGCCAGCCCACTTGTCTGCACCAATGGCCAGCGGCATCACCGCCGTGTTCACCGACCTCAGGACATACAGTTCACAACATGACTGGCAATGCAAAAGTCCACCATGCGTGCCCGCCCAAAGCCTGACTGTATTGAAACCGCAGAAGCTGGGACGGCATCACCACAAGATTCCGCAGTACATCAAGGAAAGTACCAACAAGAATCCGCGGCTGATCGGTGATTATTTCCTGCGTAATTACCGCATCAATCTCGAACTGAATCGCATCGATGTTCAGGAAGAGCGCGGCGAAGAGCCGGACTGCATCTATCGCTCGGCCATGGGCAAAGTTGGGTTTTCCATCGACCGTGCGTTGTTGACCGAAGCACTGGAGTGCTATTACGGCGGCACCGTCATTGCCAGCCAGGACACGCCGCCGATCAGCACGTCGGAACAGCGCATGCGCAATCGGCTGGGCATGGATATCACCGATATATTCGCCCGCTCGATATTGTCCGGCGAGACCTTCGGCCAACTCGACAGTTATCGCAACGACTACGAGGAAACCAGCTGGGAGTACGTGGCCGAGTACGAGTACATCAGCCATATCACCGGCAGCCGTTCCTCGATCTACCTCTATCTGGACACCGAGCTGGTCGACGAGCTGACCAGCCGCCTGGCCGGCCCGCCCGTGCCGCGCCTGCCCGGCAATCCCATCGATCACATCAAACACCTGCCGGTACGCCTCGATTGCGTGGTGGCCGCGGCGCAGATGCCGCTGGCGCAGGTGCTCGCCCTGCAGCTCGACGACATCCTCATGCTGCGCCCGCTGGACCGTTACGAAGTGCGCATCAACCAGCAGAAGCTCTTTCGCGGCACCATCTTCGAAGAGGATGGCGCCCTGTTCCTCACTTCACTTGAAAGCGTGAACCCCCAATGAACGGCCATCTTTCCGACAACGAATTCGAGAACCTCATCAACGAAGGCGACCTGAGCTGGATGCGGTCGACGAGCCGGCTGTACCGGCCCCGGCGGCCGCGCCAGCGCCACGCCAGGACCTGAGCTTCTTCGGCAAGATTCCGGTGAACGTCACCCTGGAAGTCGCCTCCGCGGAAATCTCCCTCAAGGAGCTGATGGAGTGCGACACCAGCAGCGTGATCGTGCTCGACAAGCTGGCCGGCGAACCGCTGGACGTGAAGGTCAACGGCACCCTGTTCGCCAAGGCCGAGGTGGTGGTGATGAACGGCAACTACGGCCTGCGCATCGTCGAACTGTCCGGCACCAGCCTGGACGCCTTCGCCCCATGAGCCTGCGTCGCGGCCTGAGCCTGCTCGGCCTGCTGCTGATCGGGCTGATGCCCCTGGCAGCCCAGGCCGCCGGCGGCGAGATCACGCTGTTCAACCTGAACGATACCGAGAACGGCCAGGAGTTCTCGGTGAAGCTGCAGATCCTGATCATCATGACCCTGCTCGGCTTCCTGCCGGCGATGCTGATGATGATGACCTGCTTTACCCGCTTCATCATCGTGCTGGCCATCCTGCGCCAGGCCATCGGCCTGCAGCAGAGCCCGCCGAATCAAGTGCTGATCGGCATCGCGCTGATCGTCACCCTGCTGGTGATGCGCCCGGTCTGGCAGGAAATCCACAGCCAGGCCTACGAGCCGTTCCAGAACGACGAGATCACCCTCGAACAGGCGCTGGACTCGGCCAAGGGCAGCCTGGCCGGTTTCATGCTGGCGCAGACCAACAAGAACTCCCTGGAAACCATGGTGGCGCTGGCCGGCGAACAGCTGCCGGAGGACCTCGACGAGCTGGATTTCTCGCTGCTGCTGCCGGCGTTCGTGCTGAGCGAGCTGAAGACCGCATTCCAGCTGGGCTTCATGATCTTCGTGCCGTTCCTGGTGATCGACCTGGTGGTGGCCAGCGTGCTGATGGCGATGGGCATGATGATGCTCTCGCCGATGATGATTTCGTTGCCGTTCAAGCTGATGGTGTTTGTGCTGGTTGATGGCTGGGCGCTGTTGATGGGGACGTTGACCACCAGTATTCAGCCGTTTTAGGTGATGGGAATGGATGCGTTGGCCGTGCGGTGGGGCTTGGAGAATGGGGAGGCAGGGCGCGTTTGTGAGAGCGACCTTGGCTGCGATGCCCTACCTTTGTCGGCCCAAACACCGGCATTCGGCGCCACGCTTTCCTCGGCTGGGACTACAGGTTGCGCCTCGCACGGCGCGTCACTTTTTCTTGTCTGGCCAAGAAAAAGTAACCAAAAAGAAGGCCACCCCTACATCCGGACTGGGCGCCCCCGGTTTGCTGCGCAAAACTTCCCTCGCTTCGACGCGGCTCCGGGGGTCGGACTAGGCGCCCCCTCACGAAAGGCCGTCCCTGGCCCATCGCTCCTCGCTCGGCATCCATGCCTCGCGACCCCCTACGCAACGCCTAAGCTCGGCCTCCTGAAGGGGATTAGAGACCGAGGTGCCTGGAAGTGTCCAAGCAACGAAAGCAAAAAATCGCTTCGCTTGTTCTTACGCGCACGGCCTGACAGGCGACACCAAACGCCCCTTTCAGAAGGCCGAATGGAATCGCTGCGCAGAGGGGCGAGCGGCATGGATGCCGCGAGAGCCGTGAAGGGCCATGGATGGCCCTTGCGCGGCGACTCGGAGCAGCGATGGAGTGAGGGAAGTCGAGCGCAGCGAGACCCGGATGCAGGGGCAAGACCTTTTGGTTCCTTTTGGGGCGACTGCCAAAAGGGACTCGCCCAGCAGGGCGAAACCAATGCGTCTGCCAACCCGGCCAATAGGCATTAACCTCAGAAACCCAAGCCCAAACGCTTCGTGGCCAAGGCCGCTCCCACAACAAGCAAAGCCAAAGCTGCAGTTCGCCGCCTGGCCGAGCGGTGCATTCACCGTCACCTCAAAGGTGCCCCAATGCTAACCCCCGACACCGCCGTCCATATCGTCTCCAACGCCATCCACGTGATCGTCCTGGTGGTCTGCGTGCTGATCGTCCCGAGCCTGCTCGGCGGCCTCCTGATCAGCATTTTCCAGGCCGCCACCCAGATCAACGAACAGATGCTGAGCTTCCTCCCGCGCCTGCTGATCACCCTCGGCATGCTGGTGTTCGCCGGGCACTGGATCCTGCGCACACTGAGCGATCTGTTCATCGAAACCTTCCAGCAGGCGGGTCGCCTGGTCGGCTGAATCATGCCCAACGATCCCCTCATGCACGCCGGCCACTATCTGCAATCGCTGCTCGCCTACTGGTGGCCGTTCTGCCGGATCATGGCCGTGTTCAGTCTGGCGCCGATGTTCAGTCACAAGGCGATCAGCGTACGTGTGCGCATCCTCCTGGCGCTGGCGCTGACCCTGGTGCTGGGCGCGGCCTTGCCGACACCGCCGACACTCGATCCGCTGTCGCTGGCAGGCATGCTGGCCACCATCGAGCAGATCGCCATGGGGCTGCTGCTGGGCCTGGCGCTGCTGCTGGTGTTCACCGTGTTCACCCTGATCGGTGACGTGGTCTCGACCCAGCTCGGGCTGTCCATGGCGGTATTCAATGACCCCATGAACGGCGTGTCTTCGGCGTCGATCATCTACCAGCTGTATTTCATCCTGCTGGCGCTGCTTTTCTTCGCCATCGACGGCCATCTGGTCACGGTGAGCATCATCTACCAGAGCTTCGTCCACTGGCCGATCGGCAGCGGGCTGTTCTACGACGGTCTGCAGACCATCGCCTGGTCCATGGCCTGGGTGATTTCGGCGGCGTTGCTGATCGCCCTGCCAATCGTCTTCTGCATGACGCTGGTGCAGTTCTGCTTCGGCCTGCTCAACCGCATCTCGCCGGCGATGAACCTGTTCTCGCTCGGTTTTCCCATGGCGATCATCGCCGGCCTGTCGCTGATCTACCTGACCCTGCCGAACCTGGCCGAGGCCTACCTGCACCTGACCCGCGACTTGCTGGACAAGATCGGCGTTCTGCTCAGGAGCGGCGGCCATGTCTGAGCAGAACAGCAGTCAGGAAAAGACCGAAGAGGCCTCCGAGCAGAAACTCAAGAAGAGTCGCGACGATGGCCAGGTCACCCGCTCCAAGGATGTCGCCACCACCGTTTCGCTGCTCGCCACGCTGCTGCTGCTCAAGCTCAGTGCGGGGCTGTTTCTCGATGGCATGCAGCAGAGCTTCAGCTACTCGTACATCAACTTCCAGCAGAGCGAGATCGGCATCGATGACCTGCAGGTGATCCTCACGCACAACCTGATGGTATTCATCAGCGTGCTGCTGCCGCTTTTGCTGACGCCGATCCTGGTGATCGCCTTCGCCCTGGTGCCGGGCGGCTGGGTGTTCGCCTCGAAGAACTTCGCGCCGAAGTTCAGCAAGCTCAACCCCATCAGCGGGCTGGGACGGATGGTCGGCGCGCAGAACTGGAGCGAGCTGGCCAAGTCGCTGCTGAAGATCTCCGCGCTGCTCGGCATCGCCGCCTGGCAGCTGTACTACGCCGCGCCACGGCTGGTCGCGCTGCAGCGCACCGACATCTTCAACGCCATCGGCGGCGCCTTCTCGCTGACCTTCGACCTGGCAATCTCGCTGCTGCTGGTGTTCGTGCTGTTTTCCTTCATCGACATCCCGCTGCAGCGCTTCTTCTTCCTCAAGAAAATGCGCATGACCAAGCAGGAGCGCAAGGAAGAGCACAAGAACCAGGAAGGCCGCCCCGAAGTGAAGGCGCGCATCAAGCAGCTGCAGCGCGCGCTGGCGCAGCGGCAGATTGCCAAGGTGATCAAGGATGCCGACGTGGTGATCGTCAACCCGACCCACTACGCCGTGGCGCTCAGGTACGACCCGAAGAAGGCCGAGACGCCCTTCGTCATCGCCCGCGGCGTCGACGAGATGGCGCTGTACATCCGCAAGATGGCCCAGGCCAACGGGCGTGAGGTGGTCGAGCTGCCGCAATTGGCCCGCGCCATCTACTACAGCACCCAGGTCAATCAGCAGATCCCGGCACCGCTCTATACCGCGGTAGCCCACGTGCTGACCTACATCCTCCAGCTCAAGGCCTGGAAGCAGGGTCGGCGCCAGGGCAAGCCGGCGCTGGCCAGCAACATCCACATCCCCGAAGAACTGTTCAACCGAGCACGCTCATGAGCCTGATGCAGAAACTCACGCCCACCTTCAGCAGCGGCCGGATCGGCATTCCGGTGCTGATCCTGTCGATCCTGGCGATGATCATCCTGCCGCTGCCACCGCAGCTGCTGGACATCCTGTTCACCTTCAACATCGCCATGGCGGTGCTGGTGCTGCTGGTCAGCGTGTCGTCGAAGAGCCCCCTGGATTTCTCGCTGTTCCCCACGGTGATCCTGGTCACCACGCTGATGCGCCTGACCCTCAACGTCGCCTCGACGCGGGTGGTGCTGCTCGAGGGCCACAGCGGCACCGGCGCGGCGGGCAAGGTGATCGAGGCCTTCGGCGAGGTGGTGATCGGCGGCAACTTCATCGTCGGCCTGGTGGTGTTCGTGATCCTGATGATCATCAACTTCATCGTCATCACCAAAGGCGGCGAGCGCATCTCCGAGGTCACCGCGCGCTTCACCCTCGACGCCCTGCCGGGCAAGCAGATGGCCATCGATGCCGACCTCAACACCGGCCTCGTCACCCAGGAAGAAGCCAAGGCGCGGCGCCAGGAAGTGGCCAAGGAAGCGGACTTCTACGGGGCCATGGATGGCGCCTCGAAGTTCGTCCGCGGCGACGCCATCGCCGGCATCCTGATCCTCCTGATCAACCTGTTCGGCGGTTTCGCCATCGGCGTGTTCGTCCATGACCTGGGCGCCGGCGATGCCTTCAAGCAGTACGCCCTGCTCACCATCGGTGACGGCCTGGTGGCGCAGATTCCGGCGCTGCTGCTGTCCACCGCGGCGGCGATCATCGTCACCCGCATCAACGAATCCAGCGATATCACCAGCCAGGTGCAGCGCCAGCTGCTGGCCAATCCGGCTTCGCTGTACACCGTGGCCGGCATCCTCTTCGTGCTCGGCCTGGTGCCGGGCATGCCGCACTTGGCCTTCATCGGCTTCGCCGCACTGATCGGCTTCATCGGCTGGCGCGTCTCGCTGCAGCAGCCACCGGCCGAGGGTGCCGATCTCAAGGAGATCCAGCAGCTCGGCCAGGCGATGGACAAGGAAAAGGCCCAGTCGCTGGCCTGGGAAGACATTCCGCTGGTCGAGCGGCTGTCGGTGTCGCTCGGCTACAAGCTGGTCGGGCTGGTCAACGAGGCGTCCGGTGCGCCGCTGCCGGCGCGGGTGCGCGGCGTGCGCCAGACGCTGTCCGAGCACCTCGGCTTTCTGCTGCCGGAAGTGCAGATCCGCGACAGCCTGCGGCTCAAGGCCTCGCAGTACGACATCTACATCAACGGCGAAAAGATCGATGGCGCCGAGCTGCACGCCGACCGCCTGATGGCGATCCCGTCGCCGGAGCTGTACGGCGAGATCGACGGCATCCTCGGCACCGACCCGGCCTATCGCATGCAGGTGGTGTGGATTCAGCCGGGCGACAAGTCCCGCGCGCTGAACCTCGGCTATCAGGTGATCGATTGCGCCAGCGTCATCGCCACCCACCTGAACAAGGTGATCCGCGAGCACCTGCCGGACCTGTTCAAGCACGACGACGTCGAGCACCTGATGCAGCGCCTGACCGTGCAGGCGCCGAAACTCGCCGAGAGCCTGAAGAGCGCCCTGAGCTACACCCAGCAGATGCGTGTGTACCGCCAGCTGCTGCAGGAAGAGGTGCCGCTGCGCGACATCGAGACCATCGCCAGCACCCTGCTCGAATGCAGCGAGACCACCAAGGACCCGGTGCTGCTGGCCGCCGACGTGCGCTTCGCATTGCGCCGCAGCATCGTTTCGATGGTCGCTGGCGACCGCCGTGAGCTGGGCGTGTTCGTGCTGGAGAACGCGTTGGAGAACACCTTGCTCAATGCCCTGGCCATCGCCCAGCAGGCCGGGCCGGTAAGCCTGGACAACATCCCGGTGGAGCCCAGCCTGCTCAATCAGCTGCAGAACAGCATGCCGGTGGTGAAAGAAAAGCTGCGCAAGGATGGCCATCCGCCGATCCTCACCGTAATGCCGCAGCTGCGCCCGCTTTTGGCGCGCTATGCACGGGTGTTCAGCCCGGGACTCCACGTGCTGTCGCAGAACGAGATTCCCGACCGCGTCGGCGTGAATATCCTCGGCAGCCTCGGCTGAGCGCCCGCCAGGATCTGGGCTTCAGTACGGCCGCCGGCGCCGCGGCATCTGGCCGGCCACCATCGCGGTGAACGCCTCCGACGGCCGGTCCAGGGCGAAGCCCATCTCGAAGCTGTTCCGCCGCGAATCCTTGCGCGCCCACTGGCAGATCACCACCACCTCGATCTGCCGCACCCGTTCGCCGTGCTCCGGCACGTGCAACACCATCTCGTAGCAGCCGCCGATCGCCAGCGGCTGGCTGGCGACCAGCCGCAAGCCGCCCAGGGACAGGTCGGCGACATAGCCCATGGGCTCGCCGTTGAGGCGGTTGCTGACCTGGATGCTGCTGATATGACGGAAACTGAGGCGGCTGTGTTGGCGCATATCCATGGCTCGGGCAGGGGAATCATCGCCGCGGCGGCTGGCGGTGTCTCAAGCCAACAGGCGACCGAAGCCAGCGGACACTTAAGTGTCGGCCCCCGGCGCCACGTGCGATTGTGATCGCCGTCACCTGCCTCACGGCGACGATGGCGTCCGCTCGTGCGGTTCCTCGTGCAGCGCCTCCTCGTCGCTGACCTCCTCGGCCATACCCGGTGGCACGTTGTAGGCGCCGCCGGGCACGTCGGCCTCGTCGCCGCCGGACACCTCGCCATGGGTCGAGGTGGTTTCCGGGTCCTGCTCGTGGGCATCGCCGCTCGGGTCGATCGACTCGATGCTCTCGCGGCCCTGTTCGCTCTGGCTCATCACCACGCTCCTCGCGCTGCGCTGGCCCCGGACGATCCGAGGCCCCTTGGCTTTAGGGAGGTCCCGACGCGGGGAAGTTGCACGGTCACGGCCCCCTTGCGGACCAATGGCCGCTCGGCGGCGCGGCTGAACTATTCCCGGCGCGACGCGGCCCAAATGCCACGAAAACCGACACAGAGCGGAACCATGCAACTCACCACTCGAAGCCTGCCGAGCATGCCAGCCAGCGTCCCGCAGATGGCGACGCAACCGTCGCGGGAGCTGTATTTCGCCCTCTTCCGCGATGTCGACGACGAGGCCCGCATGGCTGCCGCGGATTACCTGCGTAGCCAGCTCGAAGCCGCCGCCGCGCTGCCCTGCGACCTGCCGCAAGACCCACGCGACCTGCAGTCGTGGCTCGAACAGCGCACCGCCAGGGTCGGCCGGCAGTACCAGGCCTATCTGCAGCAGCGGCGGGCCGGCGCGCCGCGCCGCTACTTCTCCGGCAAGGCCCACGCGCTGCATTTCCTGCGCGGCGTAGCGCCGACCAAGCTGGTCGACGGCGCCTGGCTCTACGGCCTGCTGCAGCGCTGGGACGACCCGCGCTTCACCCTGCTGATCCAGACCTACCTGGAGGAACTCGGCGAAGGCCGCCCGGAAAAGAACCACGTGGTGCTCTACCGCAAGCTGCTGGCCAGCCAGGGCTGCGACGACTGGCAGCAGCTGGACGACGAGCACTTCGTCCAGGGCGCGATCCAACTGGCGCTGGCCGAGCATGCCGAACGCTTCCTGCCGGAGATCATCGGCTTCAACCTCGGCTACGAGCAGTTGCCGCTGCACCTGCCGATCACCGCCTACGAACTGACCGAACTGGGCATCGATCCCTACTACTTCACCCTGCACGTCACTGTCGACAACGCCGACAGCGGCCATGCGAAGAAGGCCGTGCAGAGCCTGCTGGACGCCTGGCCGCAGGTCGCCGACGGCGCCGAGTTCTACCGGCGGGTGCGCGCCGGCTATCGCCTCAACGAACTGGGCGCCAGCACCGTCTCGGTGATCGGCGACTTCGATCTGCAGCGCGAGGTGCTGCGCATCTTCGAGAAGAAGGCTGGCGTCGGCCAGTTCGTCCATTCCGACTACTGCCGCTTCGAGGGCCGCACGGTCAACCAGTGGCTGGCCGAGCCGGAACGCGTCGCGTCGTTCCTCGCCGTGCTGGAGCAGCGCGGCTGGATCAGGCATGGCCAGGACCCGCGGGAAAGCCGTTTCTGGCAGCTGATCGTCGGCGAACAGGCGCCCATGTTCGGGGTTTTCAGTGCGCACGAGCAGCAACTGATCCATGACTGGATCGCCGCCGACTGGCAGCCCGAGGGCAGGCGCAGCCCGCGCGGCATGCCGTTCGCCACGCAGCACCAGCAACAGCGGACGCAACCGTCGTCCGGCGAGCACGCCGCCGGCAACGATTTCGACGCCGAGCTGCAGCTGCTCGAACGCCAGCTGGCGCGGCAGCCGACCCGCGAAGCACGCATGCGCCTGCTGCTGCCGCTGCTCGCGCCCCAGCGCCACCACAGCGCCGCCGGCCTGCTGGCCACACGGCGATTCAGCCAACTGTTCAACTGAAAGGCAAACGCCAAGGACCCCACGAATGACCCAGGAAACCGCGCAGGACCGCGCACTGCTGCATCTGGCGCAAGCCATACGCGATCGCGGCTATCACTTCATCACACCCACCCCGCTGACCCACGAGCGGGTCAACCAGCGCCCGGAGAACGCCCTGGCCGAAGACTTGCCCGGGGTGTTCGGCTGGAGCCGGCCGTTCCAGCACGAACTGCTGCCGCCGCCGCTGTTCAGCCTGATGGACCAGGCCCAGGTGCTCGAACCCTGCGGCACGCGCTGGCGCAGCAAGGTGCGCCTGTCGAGCCTGGACGGTCAGCTGTTCCTGCATTCGGCCTTTCCCACCGCGGCGGCGGATGCGGTGTTCTTCGGCCCGGACACCTACCGCTTCGCCAGCGCCATCCAGTGTCATCTGAACCGCCATACCGGCGAGCTGCGCCGCGCGGTGGATATCGGCTGCGGCTCCGGCGCCGGCGCCATCCTCACCGCGCTGGCGCGGCCGCAGGCCGAAGTGCTGGCGCTGGACATCAACCCCGAAGCGCTGCGCCTGACGCGGATCAACGCGGCGCTGGCCGGTGCCGACAACCTGCGCACCGCGCACAGCGACCTGCTCGGCGCGGTCGACGGCGACTTCGACCTGATCCTGGCCAACCCGCCCTATCTGGTCGACCCCGACCAGCGCGCCTATCGCCACGGCGGCGGGCCGCTGGGCGCCGGCCTGTCGCTGGCGATCCTCGACGGTGCGCTCGAACGCCTGGCGCCCGGCGGCACACTGCTGCTGTATACCGGCGTGGCCATGCTCGACAACCAGGACCCGTTCCTGGCCGAGGTGCAGCAGCGCCTGGAAGGCAGCGCCTTCGGCTGGACCTATCGCGAAGTCGACCCGGACGTGTTCGGCGAGGAACTGCTCGGCGGCGCCTATACCCGCTGCGACCGCATCGCCGCCGTGGTATTGGAAGTGACGCGCCCGACGAGCTGACCGTTAACGCGTGGAAAACGCTTCGCGGTTTTCCACGGGGTGGCCATCCACCTACGGCAGGTCCGGCGCAGGGTGGATAACACCGAAGGCTTATCCACGCGTACCAGGACCTTTATGTGGGTAACAGATAGAGACAGACCGACAACGTGATCAGCGAGCCGAGCGTCGAGTACAGCACCACCCGCGACACCCGCGAGCCCTCGCGGCCGTAGAACTCGGCGAGCATGTACGGCCCGGTGCCGGTCGGCAGCGCGCTGAGCAGCAGCGCGGAATAGGCCCAGAGGGTCGGCAGCTCGAATACCTCGAAGGCCAGGTACCAGGTGATCAGCGGCTGTACCAGCAGCTTCAACCCCACCAGCGGCCACACGCCCTGCACCTTGCCGCCGGGCTGCGGCTGGGCGAGGAACAGCCCCAGCGAGACCAGCGCGCAGGGTGCCGCCGCCGCGCCGAGCAGCTTGAGCAGCGTCGCCAGCGGCACCGGCAGGCT
>NZ_AZSV01000066.1:0-26202 GCF_000582595.1 Pseudomonas sp. BAY1663 | reverse complement strand
CGCGCCGCGGGCACGGCGCTCGCCGTAGAGCACCAGCATCACCGCCAGCAGCAGCAGGCTGGCCAGCTGGGTGGCGCTGGTCAGACTGAAGAAGCCGTACCAGGTCTTGTAGATGGCGGTGGTGAAAGTGTCGTAGTTGAATACCGAAACCGCGCCGAAGTCCGCCAGCGTCTCCATCAGCGCCAGCGCCAGGCCGGCACCGATGGCCGGCCGCGCCATCGGCAGCGCAACCCGCCAGAAGGCCTGCCAGGGCGACTGGCCGAGCACCCGCGCGGCTTCCATCAGGCCCTTGCCCTGGGCGAGGAACGCCGAACGCGCGAGCAGGTAGACGTAGGGATAGAACACCAGCACCAGCACCGCGATGACGCCGCCGGTGGAGCGCACCCGCGGAAAGCGGATGCCGCTGCCGAACCACTCGCGCGCCAGGCTCTGCACCGGGCCGGAAAAATCCAGCAGGCCGATGAAGACGAACGCCAGCACGTAGGCGGGAATCGCGAAGGGCAGCATCAGCGCCCAATCCAGCCAGCTGCGCCCGGGGAACTCGCACAGTGCGGTCAGCCAGGCGAGGCTGACGCCGAGCACCACCACGCCGATGCCGACACCCAGCACCAGGGTCAGGGTATTGCCGAGCAGCCGCGGCATCTGGGTATCCCACAGGTGCGCCCAGATCTCGGTATCGATGACGCTCCAGCTGACCAGCAGAACGCTCAGCGGCAACAGCACCAGAGCCGCGACAGCGAAGGAGATGGGGTACCAGCGGCGCTCGATGGGATGGGACACTCAAGCCTCGACAGCATAAAAGACGACGCCCCGGACGAGGCCGGGGCGTCGAGTATAACCGCAGCGGCGAACGTGGCGGCTGGCGCCTCACGTCACCGCTGGAGCGACATCAGTTCCAGCCGACCCGATCCATCAGCTTGATGGCTTCGGCCTGGCGCTTGCCGGCCACTTCCACCGGAATGGTGTCGGCCTTGAAGTCGCCCCAGGCCGCCACTTCGGCGGAAGGCTTGACGCTCGGGTTGGCCGGGAACTCCATGTTGATGTCGGCGAAGATGTTCTGCGCCTCGGCGCTGCTCATCCACTCCACCAGCTTGCGCGCCGCCTCGGGATGCGGGGCGTGCTTGGTCAGGCCGATGCCGGACAGGTTGACGTGCACGCCGCGATCGTTCTGGTTCGGCCAGAACAGCTTGGCCTTGAGCTGCGGGTTCTGTTCATGCAGGCGGCCGAAGTAGTAGGTATTGACGATGCCGACGTCGCACTGGCCGGCATCGATGGCCTGGACCAGGGCGGTATCGTCGGCGAACACGTCGGTGGCGAGGTTGTTCACCCAGCCCTTGAGGATCTGCTCGGTCTTCTCGACACCGTGGGTTTCGATCAGGGTGGCGGTCAGCGACTGGTTGTAGACCTTCTTGCTGGTGCGCAGGCACAGGCGGCCTTCCCAGTTCTTGTCGGCCAGCGCTTCGTAGGTGCTCAGTTCGCCGTCCTTGACCCGCTCCGGCGAGTAGACGATGGTCCGTGCGCGCAGCGACAGGCCGGTCCAGGCGTCGCTGGAGGAGCGGTATTGCGACGGGATGTTGTCCTTCACTACTTGCGAGTCGAGCGGCTGCAGGATACCCATCTGCTCGGCCTGCCAGAGGTTGCCGCCGTCGACGGTCAGCAGCAGGTCGGCCGGCGTGTTCTCGCCTTCGGCCTTGATGCGGGCCATCAGCGGGGCTTCCTTGTCGGTGATGAACTTCACCGCGACACCGGTTTTCTGGGTGTAGGCGTCGAAGACGGGCTTGATCAGCTCGTCGATTCGCGAGGAGTAGACCACCACTTCATCGGCAGCCTGGACAGCGCTCGACAGCGCAGTGAGCGCCAGAGCGGCGAGTAAACCTTTGCTTGCCTGCATGGAACAGCCTCTTTTTTATGAATTCGAATAGAGGCCAAATAATAGTGAATGTTATTTCGCTTCTCAATGCGACAATGTGTGCACGTAATGCCTGGTAACCATCGATTCGCCATCAGGCCCGCGCCAACTCCGGTAGATCGCCGCTCAGGCCCAGCGCCTGGCGCACGAACAGGGCTTTCGCCTCGGGCAGCGACTCCACGGCCTTCAGCCCGGCGTTCCGCAGCCAGCGCAGCGGCAGCGGATCGGCCTGGAACAGCCGCTCGAAGCCTTCCATCGCCGCCATCATCGCCAGGTTGTGCGGCATGCGGCGACGCTCGAAACGGCTCAGCACGCGCAGGTCGGCCGGCGATTCGCCACGCACCAGCGCCCCTTCGAGCACTTCGGCGAGCACCGCCGCATCCAGCAGGCCGAGGTTGACGCCCTGCCCCGCCAGGGGGTGGATGGTGTGTGCGGCATCGCCGATCAGCGCCAGGCCGGGCTGCACGTAGCGCTTGGCATGGCGCTGGCGCAGCGGAATGCACAACCGCGGGTCGACCTCGAGCACCGTGCCCAGGCGCTGTTCGAAGGTGCGGCCGAGTGCGGCGCGGAACGTCTCGTCGTCCAGCGCCATCAACCGATGCGCTTCATCCTCGGTGACCGACCAGACGATCGAACACCAGTGGCGGTCGCCATCACGCTCCAGCGGCAGGAACGCCAGCGGGCCGTCATCGGTGAAACGCTGCCAGGCCGTGCGCTGGTGCGGCTCGGCGCAGCGCACGCTGGTGACGATGGCCTGGTGCAGGTAATCCCACTCGCGCGTCTCGCAGCCGGCCAGGCGCCGTACCGCGGAATTGGCGCCGTCGGCGGCGACCAGCAGCGGCGTGCGCAATTGCTGGCCGTCGGCCAGGCTCAGCAGCCAGCCTTCGTCGCCGCGTTGCAGCCGCTCGAGCCGCGCGCCGGCGATCAGTTCGACCGAGCCACGCGCTTGCAACGCCTCCAGCAGCGCATCCTGCACCACCCGGTTCTCGACGATATGGCCGAGCACCTCGGCATGCACCGCCTCGGCCGAGAAATGAATCTGCCCGGTACCCGAGCCGTCCCAGACGTGCATGTCGGTGTAGGGGCTGGCCCGCCGCGCGGCGATCCCCGGCCAGGCGCCGACGCGCTGGAGAATCCGCTGGCTGGCGGCGGACAGTGCGCTGACCCGCGGCTCGAAGGCGGCCTGGGCGTCGAACGGAAGCACCTCGAGCGGGCCGGCATCGATCACCACGATCTTCAGCCCGCAGCCTTCCAGCACCAGGGCCAGGGTGCTGCCGACCATTCCGGCACCGACGATGATCAGATCCGCTTGCATCATATGTCTCCCGGCTGCCGCGGCTGCGGCTTGAGTCGAAGTTAGAGGGCCAGAGCGGTTGCGCCGGTCAGCCGGCGCGCGTGCCCAAGCCCATCGCCTGACGGGCGAACCAGCGCTTGGCCGGCGGCGCCAGGTCGAGGCCGATCAGGCCCAGGTTGCGCCCGGCGGCGGTCAACGGCCCGGAGTCGCCGAACAGCCGGGTGAGCTGATCGGAAAAACCGACGGTCAGCCGCTGGTCGAGACGCTGGCGGCGGGCATAGTCCTGCAGCGTCGCCAGGTCGCCGAGCCCGGCAGTGCTGCGCAGCAGCGCGGCACTCAGCGCGTCGACGTCGCGCAGCGACAGGTTGTAGCCCTGGCCGGCGATCGGATGCAGGCTGTGCGCGGCGTTGCCGAGCACCACCAGGCCTGAACGCACCTGCTCCTCGGCCTCGACCAGCGCCAGCGGATAGAGGTGCCGCGCCCCGACCTGCTGCAGGGTGCCGAGCCGATAGCCGAAGGCGTCCTGCAGCTCGGCGAGAAACTGCGCCTCGTGCAACTGCGCCAGCCGTGCGGCATCGGTCGGGGCACGGCTCCAGACCAGCGCGCAGCGGTCGTCCTGCAGCGGCAGCAGCGCCATCGGCCCGTCCGCGGTGAAGCGTTCGAAGGCCCGCCCGCCGTGCGGCTTGCCCGGCGTGACGTTGGCAATCAGCGCCGTCTGCCCATAAGGCCGGCGCAGGATCTGGATACCGAGCTGCTCGCGCAGCCCCGAGCGGCCACCGTCGGCCAGTACGGCCAGGGCGCAGTCCAGCTGCTGCCCGTCGGTGAAGGTCAGGCGATAGCCGTCGGCAGCGGGCACGAGCCGATCGACCTCGGCCGGGCAATGGCGCACCACCACCGCGTCATCCAGCGCCTGCCACAGGCAATGGCCGATCCAGGCGTTTTCCACCACGTAGCCCAGTGCCTCGACCCCTTCGCTGCCGGCATCCAGCCGCGCGACGCCGAAACGCCCGCGTTCGGACACATGGATGCGCAGGATCGGCTCGGCGCGCTCGGCGATCCGCGCCCACAGGCCGAGGCGCTGGTAGATCAGCCGGGTACCGTAGGACAGCGCGGTGGAGCGCGCGTCGTAGCTCGGCTGGTATTCGTGGCCGGGCTCGAACGGCTCGATCAGATGGATGCGCCAACCGCGCTCACGCGCGCCTGCTGCAGGCTACCGCCAGGCTGGCGCCGACCAGGCCGCCGCCGATGATTGCCAGGCCGTCCAAGTCAGGCCACCTGCTCGCCGGCGGCGCCCATCAGCGCCTCGATCTCGGCGACGCGCTTGGGCACACCGTTGGTGAGAATCTCGCAACCGCTTCTGGTCACCACCACGTCGTCTTCGATGCGCACGCCGATGCCGCGCCATTTCTTCGCCACGTTCGGGTTGTCCGCCGCGATGTAGATGCCCGGCTCGACGGTCATCGCCATGCCCGGTTCGAGCACGCGCCATTCGCCGCCGACCTTGTAGTCGCCGACGTCGTGCACGTCCATGCCCAGCCAGTGACCAGCGCGGTGCATGTAGAAGGGCTTGTAGGCCTCGGCGGCGATCAGTTCGTCGACGCTGCCCTGCAGCAGGCCCAGCTCCACCAGCCCGGCGGTGATCACCCGCACGGTGGCCTCGTGGGCTTCGTTCCAGTGCCTGCCGGGGGCGATGTGCTTGAAGGCCTCCTCGTTGGCCGCCAGCACCAGTTCGTAGATGGCCTTCTGCTCGGGCGAGAAGCGGCCGCTGACCGGGAAGGTGCGGGTGATGTCACTGGCGTAGCAGTCGATCTCGCAGCCGGCGTCGATCAGCACCAGATCGCCGTCCTTGAGCGGCGCGTCGTTCTCGCGGTAGTGCAGGATGCAGGCGTTGCGGCCGGCGGCGACGATCGAGCCGTAGGCCGGCATCTTCGCCCCGCCCTTGCGGAATTCGTAGTCCAGCTCGGCCTCGAGGTGGTACTCGCACAGCCCGGCGCGGCTGGCCTGCATGGCGCGGATGTGCGCACGTGCGGAGATCTCCGCGGCATGCCTCATCACCTTCACTTCATTGGCCGACTTGTACAGGCGCATGTCGTGCAGCAGGTGATCGAGGGCGACGAACTCGCTGGGCGGCTGCGCGCCCTGGCGCGCCTTGGAGCGGATCAGCTTGATCCACTCCATCAGCCGGTGATCGAAGCCCTCGTTGGTGCCGATGGCGTAGTAGACGCGCGCGCGTCCCTCGATCAGGCCGGGGAGGATGTCGTCGATATCGCCGATGGGGAAGGCGTCGTCGGCCCCGTAGTCCCTGATCGCGCCGTCCTGGCCGGCGCGCAGCCCGTCCCACAGCTCGCGCTCCGGATCGCGCTCACGGCAGAACAGCACGTATTCGCCATGCTCGCGACCGGGAATCAGGGCGATCACCGCCTCCGGCTCGGGGAAGCCGGAGAGGTACTGGAAATCGCTGTCCTGGCGGTAGACGTGCTCGACATCGCGGTTGCGGATGTACATCGGCGCGGCGGGCAGGATGGCGATGCTGTTGGGCTCCATCTGCGCCATCAGCGCCTTGCGCCGACGGGCGTATTCCGATTTCGGGATGCGAGTCATGGGCGGGACGACTTCCTCAGTGCAGGGAGGGCTTGGCGACCGGCGCAACCGGCTTGGCACATTCGGTGAACAGCAGCAGCGGTGCGACGCGCAGGTATTCCATCACTTCCATATAGTCGTTCTCGCCGTCCTCGGATTCCTCCAGCGAATCCTGGATCTGCGCGATGGCGGACAGGTCCTGCAGCACCTCCACGGCCTCGGTGCTGAGCGCGCGGTCGCCGGCGGTGAGACCGAAACCGGCGAGGAAGCCCTGGCACCACTGGCCCAGCGCGATGGCACGCTCGCTCAACGGGGTGTCGTCGCTGGGCAGCAGCAGGACGATGGCGATATCGTCGCCGGCGAGCTCGCCCTTGACCATCTCCTGCAGGCCGATCAGCGCCTGGCGGATGCTGTCCTGGGGCGCTTCGCCGAGCAGGTCGGCGGCATCGGTCAGCCAGGGCTCGACATCGAACCCGGCACCGGCGCAACTGCGCCCGAGCAACAGACCATGCAGCTCGGCGGGAGAGACGGCTTGGGGGGCGCCGGCCAGAAGTGTGGCGAAGGCAGCATAGGGGGAATTCTGAATCGACATGGCAGCTAGGCGCACGCGGGCGCAATGACTAGAATGAAGGCTTCGTATCCTAGCACCGGCGGCGGCGGCAAGACCATCGAAGTCCCCCGGGCATCGCCTCCGTCTTCACCTATGCCGCAACAGGAATCCCATGGAAGACGCCGATCTGAAAGTGCTGACCGCCAAGCTGGAACAGCTGATTCAGCGCATCGAGCAACTCAAGGCACAGAATCGCCTGCTGCTGGCCAACGAGCAGGCATGGCGCGAGGAACGCGCTCATCTGATCGAAAAGAACGAAATGGCCCGGTTGAAGGTCGAAGCGATGATTTCGCGCCTGAAAGCCCTGGAGCAGGACTCATGACCCAACCGAACACCGTCACCGTGCACATCATGGACAAGGAATACTGCATCGCCTGTCCGCCCGAGGAACGCAGCAACCTGGAAGGCGCCGCGCGCTACCTGGACCGCAAGATGCGCGAGATCCGCAGCAGCGGCAAGGTCATCGGCGCCGACCGCGTGGCGGTGATGGCCGCGCTGAACATCACCCATGAACTGCTGCACAAGCATGATCGCCTGGACGCCGAAGCCAACAGCGCGCGCGAGCACGTGCGCATGCTGCTGGAGCGCGTCGACAGCGCCCTGGCCACCGATCCGAACCCGTCCGGCAACTGATGCTCGGCTGGAAGCGGCCCGGCAACGCGACTCCCGACGAAACGAGAACAGCCACGGGCGTATTGCGATATAATCCGCGCAACTCCCTGGCATGTGCGCCAGTCGGCGATGACCCTCTCCCGATAAGCAACACCATGGAGGCTACATGTGGGACCGGTGTGCATGTCCGCCTGACGGAAAGCCTGAAGGTTCTCTGTAGTCGCCACCTTGAACTCTCGGGTTCAAGGGCCTACGCTGGCAGCGGCATGCTGGGGAGCCACTTCCAATGATTCTGGCCGAAGGCCTCTCGCGTCCGGCGCTACGTCGCACCCTGCGACAGGTACGCCGCCGGCTCAGTCCCGCCCAGCAACGTCTCGCCGCCCGGCGACTCTACCGGCAACTGGCCCAGCACCCGCTGTTCCGTCGCGCCCGGCACATCGCGTTCTACCTGCCCAACGATGGCGAGATCGATCCCCGTCCGCTGCTGCGTGCAGCCCAGCGGCGTGGCAAGGCCACCTACCTGCCGGTACTCAATCCCTGGCCACGCACGCGCATGGTGTTCCAGCGCATCGCCGCCAGCGAGCGGCTGCGGCCGAACCGCTTCCGCATCCCCGAGCCGCATTTCTGCGCTGCCCGGCAATGCCCGCCATGGGCGCTGGATCTGCTGCTGATGCCCCTGGTGGGTTTTGATGAAAGCGGCGGGCGGCTGGGAATGGGCGGCGGTTTCTATGACCGCAGCCTGGCGTATCGTTCGAGGCGCAAAAAAAGTCACAAACCGACACTTTTGGGCCTGGCGCATGAATGCCAGAAAGTCGACCGGTTGTCCTTGGAAAGCTGGGATGTGCCCTTGCAGGCTACCGTTACGGACCGCGGCTGGTACGCCGGGAGATGAATCGGCCGCGTCCCTGCGGCATGCGATCAGTGTTGCTGGGTTTGCTGCACCTGAATCACCGGAGCCGTGCCGGCCGTCTCGCCGTGGCGCTCCCAGAGGCTCTGCGTGTAGCCCGTGGTAACTACGCCCAGGCCGAAGATGAAGATCAAAACCCAAAGAATATCTGGCTTGCGTTTCATATGCTCGCCTCCCCCTAACAGGCGAATCTTTCCGTCGAGTCGGTGTGATTTATCGTTCTAGAGACTCGATAGGCCACCTTACAGCCGCGGCATTTTCCGTTAAGCCTCGGCACTGCGCAAACAGGTATTGCAGCCGATTGTCGGAGTTTTTGCCATCATGGTCTGATCGAACCGACGAGGCAGGAGGCAAAGTCCATGCCGTATTGGCTAATGAAGTCCGAACCGGACGAATTTTCCATCCAGGACCTGAAGAAGCAGGGCAGCGGGCGCTGGGATGGCGTACGCAATTACCAGGCGCGCAACTTCCTGCGCGAGATGCACGAGGGCGACCTGTTCTTCTTCTACCATTCGAGCTGTGCCGAACCCGGTATCGCCGGCATCGGCCGCATCACCCGTGCCGCCTACCCCGACCCCAGCGCACTGCAGCCGGAAAGCCCCTATCACGACCCCAAAGCCAGCGCCGAAAAGAATCCCTGGAGCGCCGTCGACGTCGGCTTCGTCGAAGCCTTCGCCACGCCGCTCCAGCTGGCCCGCCTGAAGGCCGCGCCGGCATTGCAGCAACTTGCCCTGGTGCAGAAGGGCAGCCGCCTGTCGGTCATGCCGGTGAGCGAGGGCGAATGGGCGGCGATCCTGGCGCTGCGCTGAGCCCGTGCAGGCGGATTACTGGATGATCAGGTTGTTGAACAGCAGATCATCCACCAGCGGCTTGCCCTCCTCCTGCTCCAGCACCTCGCGCACCTGCTTCAAAGCCTCCTGGCGCAACTGCTCCTTGGCCTCGACACTGCCCAGGGTCTCGTCGGTCTGCTGCGAGAAGAGCATGACCAGCTGGTTGCGGATCAGCGGCTCATGGTGTTTGACCCGCTCCTCCGCCTCCTTGCTGGCGACCCGCAAGGCGACATCGGCCTTGTAGTACTTGAGCCGCTCGCCGGAACCGTAGTTGCCGACCATCGCCGGGGTCAGAGCGTAATAGAGCGTCTGGTTGGCGGCCTCGCCGGCCGAGTCCTGCGCAAAGGCCGGGCCCGCCAGGAGGAAACAGACAAACAGGGAGATGATGCGCTTCACGGGACTGCTCCAAGGAAAATCCGCCGTCAGCATAACCAGTGCCGGCGCCCCGCCCAAGCCCGCCGCTTATACGCCACCATTACAGCCGGCGATGCTGATTGCCTCGCGGCCCCGCCCCTCTAGACTTGACGAGCCAAGAACAGTCGAGCCCTCTCTCGCCGGGTCGCCCGTGCTCCCGGCCAGTCGAATAAGGAAAAGCGATGAAAGCCGTCCTGTGCAAAGCCTTCGGCCCGGCCGAAAACCTGGTCCTCGAAGAGATCGCCTCGCCGTCGATCAAGCCGAACGAGATCCTCCTCGAGGTGCATGCCGCCGGGGTCAACTTTCCCGATACCCTGATGATCGAGGCAGGTACCAGTTCAAACCGCCGTTCCCATTCTCGCCCGGCGGCGAAGCCGCCGGGGTGGTCGCCGCGCTCGGTGAAAAGGTCAGCCACCTCAAGGTTGGCGATCGGGTCATGGCGCTGACCGGCTGGGGCAGCTTCGCCGAACAGGTGGCGGTGGCCGGCAGCAACGCGCTGCCGATTCCGCCGAGCATGGATTTCGCCACCGCCGCGGCCTTCAGCATGACCTACGGCACCTCGATGCACGCGCTCAAGCAGCGCGCCAATCTGCAGCCCGGGGAAACCCTGCTGGTGCTGGGCGCCTCCGGTGGTGTCGGCCTGGCGGCCGTGGAGATCGGCAAGGCCATGGGCGCGCGGGTGATCGCCGCCGCCTCGACTGCCGAGAAGCTGGAGGTGGCGAAGAATGCCGGCGCCGACGAACTGATCAACTACAGCGAAAGCAGCCTGCGCGAGCGCCTGAAGGAACTCACCGGTGGCCAGGGCGTCGACGTGATCTACGACCCGGTGGGCGGTGCGCTGTTCGAAGAGGCGTTTCGCAGCATCGCCTGGAACGGTCGCATGCTGGTGGTCGGCTTTGCCGCCGGCGGCGATATCCCGGCGCTGCCGGCCAACCTGCCGCTGCTCAAGGGTGCAGCGCTGATCGGCGTGTTCTGGGGCGCCTTCGCCCAGCGCCAGCCGCAGGACAATGCCGCGAACTTCCGCCAGCTGTTCGCCTGGCATGCCGAGGGCAAGCTCAAACCGCTGGTGTCGCAACGCTTCACGCTGGCAGAAGCCGGCCAGGCCATCGCCACGCTGGGCCAGCGCAAGGCGGTCGGCAAGCTGGTGGTGCAGGTGCGCTGAAACGCGCCGGTGGGGAATGCAGGAAGCGCCTGGCGCCTCCTGCACGATCCGAGCGGATCAGTGAGCGGTAGCGGGCGCTTCGCCGGCGTTCTGCATGCGCGCCATTTCCTGGGCGTAGAGGGCATCGAAGTTCACCGGCGCCAGCATCAGGGCCGGGAACGAGCCGCGCGTAACCAGGTTGTCCAACGCTTCGCGGGCATACGGGAAGAGGATGTTCGGGCAGAACGCACCAAGCGTGTGGCTCATCGCAGCCGCTTCCAGGCCCTTGATCAGGAAAATGCCGGCCTGCTGCACTTCGGCGATGAAGGCCACTTCCTCGCCGGTCTTGACGGTCACCGACAGGGTCAGCACCACCTCATGGAAGTCGCCTTCCAGCGCCTTCTGCTTGGTGTTCAGGTCCAGCGCGACACTCGGATTCCATTCCTGGCGGAAGATTTCCGGGCTCTTCGGCGCCTCGAACGACAGGTCGCGGACATAGATGCGCTGCAGGGAGAACTGCGCGCCCTGTTCGGTTTGCGCCGCGGCGCCGTTGTTTGCTTGTTCGCTCATGGGTAAGAACCTTCTGGTTGTGCGTGTCGTGTTCGAGTTGTTGCGCAAGCGGTAGCGTCAGGCCTGCAGCAATGCGTCCAGGCGCCCGGCGCGCTCCAGCGCATGCAGATCGTCGCAACCACCGACGTGCTGCTCGCCGATCCAGATCTGCGGCACCGAGGTGCGCCCGGCCTTGCTGGCCATTTCGGCACGCAGGGCGGGCTTGCCATCCACGGGGATTTCCTCATAGGCGACCTGCTTGCGTTCGAGCAGCGCCTTGGCACGAATGCAGAACGGACACCAGGCGGTGGTATAGATGACGACCTTGGGCATGATTACTTGACCACTGGCAGATTGTCGCCGCGCCAGCTGGAAATCCCTCCCGACAGCTTGGCGGCAGTGAAGCCCGCCTTCTGCAATTCACGGCAGGCCGTTCCGGCATGCTGACCCATGGCGTCGACCACGATGATGGTCTTGGCCTTGTGCTTTTCCAGCTCGCCTGTGCGGCTGACCAGCTTCTCGTAGGGAATGTTCAACGCATCGACGATGTGCCCCGCATCGAACTCCTTCTTGACGCGCACGTCCAACACCACGCCTTCGCCACTGTTGACCAGCGCCGTCAGCTCGCGATTGCTCAGGCTCTTGCCGCCCTTGCGCGTCTCGGTGATGAACAGGAGGATCAGCAGCACCACGAACAGGCTGCTGAGTACATAGTGGTTAGAGACAAATTCAATCAGGTTAGCGAGCATCAACGGGTACCCGGGCGATAAAATGCGGGCCAGTATACACAGCCCCTCCTACCGGCTGAACCCTGACGAATCGTGACCTCGGCCCGGCCAGCCAGTAGACTGGCCGCCCTTTCCCCGCCCCCAAGGAGCCCGAAAGCATGCCTGCCGCGCCTACTGCCGTGCCCAAACCCCTGGTACTGATGATCCTCGACGGCTTCGGGCACAGCGAGAATCCCGAATACAACGCCATCCATGCCGCCAGCACGCCGGTCTACGACCGCCTGCGCGCCACCCAGCCACACGGCTGATCTCCGGCAGCGGCATGGATGTCGGCCTGCCGGACGGGCAGATGGGCAACTCCGAGGTGGGCCACATGAACCTCGGCGCCGGCCGCGTGGTGTACCAGGACTTCACCCGGGTGACCAAGGCGATCCGCGACGGCGAATTCTTCGCCAACCCGACCATCTGCGCCGCGGTGGACAAGGCCGTCGGCGCCGGCAAGGCGGTGCACATCCTCGGCCTGCTCTCCGACGGTGGCGTGCACAGCCACCAGGACCACCTGGTCGCCATGGCCGAGCTGGCGGCCCAGCGCGGCGCCGAGAAGATCTACCTGCACGCCTTCCTCGACGGCCGCGATACCCCGCCGAAGAGCGCGCAAAGCTCCATCGAACTGCTCCAGGCCACCTTCACCCGCCTGGGCACGGGCCGTATCGCCAGCCTGATCGGCCGCTACTTCGCCATGGACCGCGACAACCGCTGGGACCGCGTGCAGCAGGCCTACGAGCTGATCGTCGACGGCAAGGCCGACTACCGCGCCGACTACGCCGTGGACGGCCTGATCGCCGCCTACGAGCGCGGCGAGAGCGACGAATTCGTCAAGGCCACCACCATCGGCGAGCCGGTGCGCGTGGAAGATGGCGACGCCGTGGTGTTCATGAACTTCCGCGCCGACCGCGCGCGCGAACTGACCCGTTGCTTCGTCGAGCCCGGCTTCAGCGAATTCCCGCGCGCCCGCGTGCCGCAGCTGGCCTGCTTCGTCATGCTCACCCAGTACGCCGCGAGCATCCCGGCGCCGGCCGCCTTCGCCCCGGAGGCGCTGACCAACGTGCTTGGCGAATACCTGGCCAACAACGGCAAGACCCAGCTGCGCATCGCCGAGACCGAGAAGTACGCCCACGTCACCTTCTTCTTCTCCGGCGGCCGCGAGGAACCGTTCGCAGGCGAGGAGCGCATCCTGATCCCCTCGCCGCAGGTCGCCACCTACGACCTCAAGCCGGAGATGAGCGCGCCGGAAGTCACCGACCGCATCGTCGACGCCATCGAGCATCAGCGCTACGACGTGATCATCGTCAACTACGCCAACGGCGACATGGTCGGCCATACCGGCGTGTTCGAGGCGGCAGTGAAGGCGGTGGAATGCCTGGACAGTTGCGTCGGGCGCATCGTCGCGGCGCTGGACAAGGTCGGCGGCGAGGCGCTGCTCACCGCCGACCACGGCAACGTCGAGCAGATGGAAGACGCCATCACCGGCCAGGCGCATACCGCGCATACCTGCGAACCGGTGCCCTTCATCTATATCGGCAAGCGCAGCGTCCACGTCCGCGAAGGCGGCGTGCTGGCCGACGTGGCACCGACCATGCTGACGCTGCTGGGCATGCCGGTGCCGGCGGAAATGACCGGCCGCTCGATTCTCGAACTGAAAGGCTGAAGGCTGAATATCAGTAGGGCGGGTGAAACCCGCCAATTCGGTGTTGCTGTCACACACGGGGCGGCGGGTTGTAACCCGCCCTACAGCTTCCTGCTCGCTTTTTAGGCATACTACGCCGGTCATAACGCTCGGTTGACGCCCTCCCATGTCCCGTACCCTCCTCGCCCTTGCACTCCTCTGCCTGCTCGGCCCGGCCGTGGCGGACGAGCGCGCTGCTACGCGCCAGCAGATCGAAGCTGCCCGCCAGGACATCGCCGAACTGCAGAAACTGCTGAAGAAGATCGAGCAGGAAAAGTCCAGCGTGCAGAAGCAGCTGCAGACCACCGAAAGCGAGATGGGCCAGCTGGAAAGACAGGTCGACGATCTGCAGCAGGAAATCGATCGCAGCGAGGCCGAGCTGGAGCGTCTCAACGAGGAAAAGACCACCCTCGAAGGCGCCCGTCTCGAACAGCAGCGACTGATCGGCCTGCAAGCCCGCGCCGCCTACCAGAGCGGCCGCCAGGAATACCTCAAGCTGCTGCTCAACCAGCAGAATCCGGAAAAGTTCAGCCGCACCCTCACCTACTACGACTACCTGAACAAGGCGCGCTTCGAGCAGGTCGACAGTTTCAATCGGACGCTCAGCCAACTGGACAGCGTCGAGCGCGACATCGCAACGCAGCAGCACAAGCTGGCCGAGCAGAAGGACGGCCTGCTCGAACGTCGTCGCCAGCTCGCCGAGGTTCGCAAGGAGCGCCAGCAGGCGCTGGCCAAGCTCGACAGCGACCATTCCAGCCGCGAGCAGAAGCTGCAGGCCCGCCGCCAGGAACAGGCGCAGTTCGAACGCGTACTCAAGACCATCGAGGAAACCCTCGCCCGCCAGGCGCGCGAGGCCGAGCAGGAGCGCCAGCGCGCGCTGCTCGCCGAGCGTGAACGGCAGAACGCCTCGTCAGGAGGGGCGTCCGGCCCCATGGTTTCCAGCGCCGGCGGCAGTTTCGGCGGTCCCTTCGCCCAGGCCAAGGGCAAACTGCCCTGGCCGGTCGACGGGCGCTTGGTCGCCCGCTACGGCACTCCGCGCGGCGGCGACGCTCGAACCAAGTGGGATGGCGTGCTGATCGGCGCCAGCGCCGGCACCCAGGTGCGCGCCGTGCATGGCGGCCGGGTAGTATTCGCCGACTGGCTGCGGGGCGCCGGGCTGCTGGTGATTCTCGACCACGGCAACGGCTACCTGAGCCTGTACGGCCACAACCAGAGCCTGTTGCGCGACGCCGGCGACATCGTCGAGGCCGGCGACCCGATCGCCACGGTAGGCACCAGCGGCGGCCAGGAAACCGCCGCACTGTATTTCGCCATTCGTCAGCAGGGCCGCCCCAGCGACCCCGCACAGTGGTGCCGCGCGCAAGGCTGATGCCCACACCCCGGCTCCGCCGGGCTGCCCGCAAGCACGCCAAGCCCGCCCTCTCACAACTGGAGTTCGACATGTTGCAGCTGCGCCGTTTCGCCCACCCGTCCACGCTCGCCCTGGCCATCCTGCTGGGCATGCAGGGCACCGCCTGGGCCCAGCAATCCCCGACGGAACTGGCACCGGCCGAACTGGGCGCACCTGCCAGCAAGGCCCCCCTGCCGCTCGAAGAGCTGCGTACCTTCGCCGAGGTGCTGGACCGCATCAAGCCGCCTACGTCGAGCCGGTGGATGACAAGACCCTGCTGGAAAACGCCATCAAGGGCATGCTCAGCAATCTCGACCCGCATTCGGCCTACCTCGAACCGGACGCCTTCGCCGAGCTGCAGGAAAGCACCAGCGGCGAGTTCGGCGGGCTGGGTATCGAGGTCGGCATCGAGGACGGCTTCATCAAGGTGGTGTCGCCGATCGACGACACCCCCGCGTCCAAGGCCGGCATCGAGGCCGGCGACCTCATCGTCAAGATCGACGGTCAGCCGACCAAGGGCATGTCGATGATGGATGCCGTCGCCAAGATGCGCGGCAAGCCCGGCAGCAGCATCAGCCTGACCCTGGTGCGCGAAGGCGGCCAGCCGTTCGACGTCAAGTTGACCCGTGCGGTCATCAAGGTGCGCAGCGTCAAGAGCCAGCTGCTCGAGCCCGGCTATGGCTACCTGCGCGTCACCCAGTTCCAGGTCAACTCCGGCGAGGAAGTCGGCAAGGCCCTGGCCAAGCTGAAGAAGGACAACGGCGGCAAGAAGCTCAACGGCCTGGTGCTCGATCTGCGCAACAATCCCGGCGGCGTATTGCAGGCGGCGGTGGAGATTTCCGACCACTTCCTCACCAAGGGCCTGATCGTCTACACCAAGGGCCGCATCGCCAATTCCGAGCTGCGCTTCAGCGCCGATGCGGCCGATGCCAGCGAAGGGGTACCGCTGGTGGTACTGATCAACGGCGGCAGCGCCTCGGCCTCGGAAATCGTCGCCGGCGCCCTGCAGGACCACAAGCGCGGCGTGGTGATGGGCACCGACAGCTTCGGCAAGGGCTCGGTACAGACCGTGCTGCCACTGAACAACGATCGCGCGCTGAAACTCACCACCGCGCTCTACTACACCCCCAACGGTCGCTCGATCCAGGCCCAGGGCATCGAACCGGACATCCAGGTGGAGCGCGCCAGGCTGACCCGCGAACAGGCCGGCGAGGGCCTTCGCGAAGCCGATCTGGCCGGCCACCTGGGCAACGGCAACGGCGGCCCGGATCGCCCCACCAGCACCCAGATCGCCAGCGACTCACCGCGCCCGCAGGACGACGACTACCAACTCGGCCAGGCGCTCAATCTGCTCAAGGGGCTGAACCTCACCCGCGGGCAATGAGCGTGCGCCGCTGGGTCGCGCCGCTGCTGCTGTGCGGCGCGCTGATCGGGCAGGCGCTGGCCAACGAAGCGCCGCCCGACACGGCGCAGCCGGCACGCATGCCGCGGCTGGCACTGGTCATCGACGACCTCGGGCAGAATCCGGCACGCGACCGCCGCGTGCTGGCGCTGCCGGGACCGGTGGCGCTGGCGATCCTGCCCGATACCCGCCACGCCGCCGCGCTCGCCGAACAGGCCCACCGCGCCGGCAAAACGGTGATGCTGCACATGCCCATGGCGCCGGCAGGCGGGCGCTTCGCCTGGCACCCGCAACTGGCCCACGACGAACTCGAACGCCGCCTGGACGCC
The DNA here is from genome assembly GCF_000582595.1 of Pseudomonas sp. BAY1663. Taxonomy (NCBI): domain Bacteria; kingdom Pseudomonadati; phylum Pseudomonadota; class Gammaproteobacteria; order Pseudomonadales; family Pseudomonadaceae; genus Pseudomonas; species Pseudomonas sp. BAY1663. The sequence goes on along the minus strand of NZ_AZSV01000066.1, from coordinate 9,781 downwards.
GCGCTGGCGGCGGTGCCGCACGTCAGCGGGGTGAACAACCACATGGGCAGCGCGATGACCGAACAGCCGCAGGCCATGGCCTGGCTGATGGGCGAACTGCAGCGGCGCCACCTGTTCTTCCTCGACAGCCGCACCAGCCCGCGCACGGTCGCCGCCGCCAGCGCCCAGCGCGTCGCCCTGGCGAGCCTGTCGCGGGACGTCTTCCTGGATAACGACCCCAGCCCGGCGGCCGTGGCCGAACGCCTGCGCACGGCCATCGCCCTGGCGCGCAAGCAGGGCTCGGTGGTCGTCATCGGCCACCCCCACGACAGCACGCTGGCGCTGCTGGAACGCGAACTGCCGCGGCTGGCCGAGCAAGGCATCGAATGGATCGGCATCGACCAGATGATCGCCACCCGCGGCAACCGGGCGATGGCCGCCCATGGCAAGGGCGGCATGTACCGCTAGCGCCCGACGCGGCCCCTGCAGGAGCGGGCTTGCTCGCGAGCGGCCGCACTGCGCAGTTCCCGTGCGGGGACCGTAGGGTGGAAAACCGCGAAGCGTTTTCCACGCGCGGCGCAACGCCTGCTCGAGGTCGTCACCGCGCCATTGCATGGGACCAGGGTGGATAAGCTGCGCGTTATCCACCCTACAGTCTGTAGGAGCCCGGGGAACGCCGAGTCCTTGCCGGCGATCATCGGCGTCGAGACGAATCGCCGGCACGCCGGCCCCTACAGCCCGCGGCGCTACAGGTAGCGCGCGTTGATCGCCTCGACCGTGCCGTCGGCGCGCATCTGCTCCAGCGCCTGCTGCAGCTTGTGCACCGTCTCGTCGGCGACCTGCCGGTTCAGTGCCAGATAGAGCTCGGCGCTGTCGAAGCGCAGCACGCGCTTGAGCCCGGTCACGCCTTCCTGGCGCGCCAGGTAGCGCCCGGCGGGATCGCCGGTGGCCCAGAGATCGATCCTGCCGTCGATCAGCTTCTTCGCGTTCTCCTGGTCGCGCAGCGCCAGCACCGGCTGCAGCCCCTGGCCGGCCAGGTGTTCGGCGATGGCATCGCCCTTGTAGGCGCCGATACTGTACTGGCGGGCCTGTTCCAGGCTGGTCAGGCTGATAGGGCTGTCGCCGCGGGCCAGCAGCACCCAGTCGTCCGGGCCGATGGGGCCGACCCACTTGAACAGCGCCTCGCGCTCGGGCAGCCGGGCGGTGACGAAAACACCGTAGCCCGGATTCTCCAGCGCCATGCCGTAGATGCGTTCCCAGGGGAAGCGCAGCGTCAGGCTGTAGTCCACGCCGGCGCGCGCGAACATCTCGCGCACGATATCCGCCGCGATGCCGCCGATATTCTCGTCACGGGCGAAGTTCTTGCCGTCCAGCGCCATGTTGTAGGGCGGGAAGTTCTCCGTCAGCAGGTCGATCTTCGCCGGTGCCTGGGCATGCGCCAGGGCGCCGCCGAGCAGCAGCGCCGCCGCCAAGATGAAGGTCGGGATTCTGGACATGATTGATCCTCGTAAAGCCGCATCCGCTGGGTCCGGCGGATGTGTCCATGGGTAGCGATCGAATTCCTTCCGATCAGCATCGCGCCGCGCCGGCGCTCGAGAGCCGGGCGCTAGCGGATCGCGCAGGTGAGGATATGGAGTTTACTGCCGGTTATCGGCGTAGCAGGGTCGCCACGCCGCAGAACGTGAACCGGTTCTCAGCGCATCACGATACCGCGTGCGGCCAGGTAGGCCTTGGCCTCGGGCACGGTGTACTCGCCGAAGTGGAAGATGCTCGCCGCGAGCACCGCGTCGGCCTTGCCTTCGATGATGCCGTCGGCCAGGTGCTGCAGGTTGCCGACACCGCCGGAGGCGATCACCGGGATGCCCACCGACTCGCTGATGGCACGGGTGACGCCCAGGTCGTAGCCGCTCTTGACACCGTCCTGGTCCATGCTGGTGAGCAGGATCTCGCCAGCGCCGAGCGCCTCCATCTTCTGCGCCCAGGCCACCGCATCCAGCCCGGTGGGCTTGCGCCCGCCGTGGGTGAAGATTTCCCAGCGCGGCGTCTCGCCCGGCGCGGACACCTTCTTGGCGTCGATGGCGACGACGATGCACTGCGAGCCGAAGCGCTGCGCGGCCTCGCCGACGAATTCCGGGTTGAACACCGCGGCGGTGTTGATCGAGACCTTGTCGGCGCCGGCGTTGAGCAGGTTGCGGATATCCTGCACGGTCCTCACGCCCCCACCCACCGTCAGCGGGATGAACACCTGGCTGGCCATGCGTTCGACGGTATGCAACGTGGTGGCGCGGTCGTCGACGCTGGCGGTGATGTCGAGGAAGGTGATCTCGTCGGCACCCTGCTCGTCGTAGCGACGGGCGATCTCCACCGGGTCGCCGGCGTCGCGGATGTTTTCGAACTGGACGCCCTTGACCACGCGGCCGTTGTCCACGTCGAGGCAGGGAATGATGCGTTTGGCCAGGGCCATGGTCGATCTCTCTCGTAGGGTGGACAACCGCGCAGCGTTGTCCACCGGGTCACCGGACGCATGGTGGACAAGCGAAGCGTTGTCCACCCTACGGCTTATTCCTCTTTCAGCTTCAGGTCGCAGAGCGCCTGCGCCTCGGCCACGTCCAGCGTGCCTTCGTAGATCGCGCGGCCGGTGATGGCGCCGATGATGCCGGGATTATTGGTATCCAGCAGCTTCTGGATGTCGCCGATGTTGTGGATGCCGCCGGAGGCGATCACCGGGATGCGGCTGGCGTTGGCCAGAGCCACGGTGGCCTCGACGTTGCAGCCCTGCATCATGCCGTCCTTGGCGATGTCGGTGTAGACGATCGCCGAGACGCCGTCGGCCTCGAAGCGGCGTGCCAGGTCGGTCGCCTGCACGCTGCTGACCTCGGCCCAGCCGTCGGTGGCGACGAAGCCGTCCTTGGCGTCCAGGCCGACGATCACCTTGCCGGGGAAGGCGCGGCAGGCCTCGGCGACGAATTCCGGCTGCTTGACCGCCTTGGTGCCGATGATCACGTAGCTGACCCCGGCGCGCACGTAGTGGTCGATGGTCTCCAGCGAGCGGATACCGCCGCCGATCTGGATCGGCAGGTCCGGGTAACGCTTGGCAATGGCGGTGACCACTTCGCCGTTGACCGGCTGGCCTTCGAAGGCTCCGTTGAGGTCGACCAGATGCAGGCGGCGGCAGCCGGCCTGGACCCATTTGGCGGCCATCGCCACCGGGTCGTCGGAGAATACCGTGGCGTCGTCCATCAGGCCTTGGCGCAGACGCACGCAGGCGCCGTCCTTGAGATCGATAGCGGGGATGATCAGCATCTTGAGACTTCCTCTGGCCCGGCCCGCTGACGGCAGCAGGCACAGGCGAATTCAGCGTAGGGTGGAAAACCGCGCAGCGTTTTCCACCGTGGGATTTCTTACCAGCGCCCATCCCAGGCGGCGAAGTTCTGCAGCAACTGCAGGCCGTGGGTATGGCTCTTCTCCGGGTGGAACTGCACGGCGAAGCGCGAACCGTCGGCCAGCGCCGCGGCGAAGTCCTTGCCGTAGTGGCCGCGTCCGACGACGTGGCGCGGGTTGCCGGCCTCGACGTAGTAGCTGTGCACGAAGTAGAAACGGCCGTTGTCCGGGATGGCGTGCCAGAGCGGATGGTCCACCGCCTGCCTGACCTCGTTCCAGCCCATGTGCGGCACCTTGAGGTGCTCGCCGTCCTCAACCAGGTCCTTGCCGAAGAAACGCACCTGGCCGGGGAACAGGCCGATGCAGTCGACGCCGTCGTTCTCCTCGCTGCGCTCCAGCAGCGCCTGCATGCCGACGCAGATGCCGAGGAACGGCCGGTCGACGCTGACCTCGCGGACCAGCTCGTCGAAACCCAGCCGGCGGATCTCGGCCATGCAGTCGCGGATCGCGCCGACGCCGGGAAACACCACCCGGTCGGCCTCGCGGATGACCTGGGCATCGCTGGTCACCAGCACCCTGCCGGCGCCGACGTGCTCGAGGGCCTTGGCCACCGAGTGCAGGTTGCCCATGCCGTAGTCGATGACGGCGACGGTCTGCATCACAGGCACCCTTTGGTCGACGGCATCTGCCCGGCCATGCGCGGGTCGCGCTCGACCGCCATGCGCAGCGCGCGGCCGAAGGCCTTGAACACCGTCTCGATCTGGTGGTGGGTGTTGATGCCGCGCAGGTTGTCGATGTGCAGGGTCACCAGCGCGTGGTTGACGAAGCCCTGGAAGAATTCCTGGAACAGGTCGACGTCGAACTTGCCGACCACCGCGCGGGTGTAGGGCACGTTCATGGTCAGCCCGGGACGCCCGGAGAAGTCGATCACCACACGCGACAGCGCCTCGTCCAGCGGCACGTAGGAGTGGCCGTAGCGGACGATGCCCTTCTTGTCGCCCAGGGCCTTGGCGAAGGCCTGGCCGAGGGTGATGCCGACGTCCTCGACGGTGTGGTGGTCGTCGATGTGCAGGTCGCCGTTGCACTCGATATCCAGGTCGATCAGGCCGTGGCGGGCGATCTGGTCGAGCATGTGCTCGAGGAAGGGCACGCCGATGGCGAAGCGCGCCTTGCCGGTGCCATCCAGATTGATGGTGGCCTTGACCTGGGTTTCCAGGGTGTTGCGCTCTACGCAAGCCGTACGTTCGGACATCAACAGCTCCGCTTATCGTGGGGCGAAAAGGGGCTCATTATAGGCGCAAACGCCGCAGCGGGGATACGCGCCGGACGGCTGGACTGCATCTTGCAGGCGCCCTCGCATTTGCCAACCAAGGTGCAGCGCATGCCCGGACGAAAGATGCCCGCCACCCTGCGTTTCATGCTGGCGGCCCGGCGCAGCGAACTGCTGGGCCTGGAGGACCTGGCGCGCACCTGCGAGCTGGTCACCCGCATCAGCCAGCTGGTGCACGCGCTGCAGAAGGAACGCGGCTATTCGAACATCTACCTCGGCGGCAACGCCGCGCACCAGCGCCAGCAGCTCGACCGCCTGACGCTGGAGGCCCAGGCGTTGGAACGCGAGGTGCGCCAGGACCTCGAACGCATCGACCTGGAGGCCGTCGACTCGGCAGACAGGACCCGGCTGTTCACCCGCATCGCCTATGCCCTGCACAGCCTCGACGAACTGCCGGCACTGCGCCGGCGCATCCGCGAGCACGCCATCGGCATGCAGGACGCCACCGCCACCCTGGTACGCCTGATCGGCGGGCTGCTGGCCGTGGTGTTCGAGGCCGCCGATACCGCCGCCGACCCGGACATCACCCGCTGCCTGGTGGCGCTGTTCAATTTCATGCAGGGCAAGGAACTGGCCGGCCAGGAGCGCGCACTGGGCGTCGCCGGCTTCGCCAGCGGCTATTTCCGCGGCGACATGCTCGAGCGCCTGGAGCAACTGCTCGAAGGCCAGCAGCGCTGCTTCGCCACCTTCGAGCGCTTCGCCAGCCCGGCGGCGCAGGCGCTCTGGCAGGCGCTGCGCGGCAGCGACATCGATGCCCAGGCCTGCCGCCTGCGCGACGTCGCCCGGCGGACCCGGGAGGATGCCGGGGTCGACCCGCAGCTGGGTGAGCTCTGGTTCGAGCTGCACACCCGCCGCATCGACGCGATGAAGGAGGTCGAGGCGCGCCTCGAGCAGGACCTGCTGCAATGCTGCCGGCAAAGCATCGAGCGCATCCGCAGCGACCTGCACAGCCACCGCCGGCTGCTCGACGGCATCGCCGACATGCATGCCGCGGCCGAGCAGGCGAAGCTGTTCAGCGTACAGGCCAGCGATCTCGACGCACCGCCGCAGGACGGCATGACCGCCATGGTCACGCGCTCCATCCTCGAGCTGCTGCAGACCCAGACCCTGCGCCTGCAGGGCCTGCACGAGGAACTGCAGGAAGCGCGGCAGGCCCTGGAGGAGCGCCGGCTGGTGGAGCGCGCCAAGCAGCAGCTGATGCGCCAGCAGGGTTTCACCGAAAGCGAGGCCTACGCCTGGTTGCGCCAGGCGGCGATGAACCAGGGCCTGCGCCTGGAAGAGGTCGCCCAGCGCCTGCTGGCGCTCGACAGCGCGCAGCCCGGCAGCCCGGCGCCCCGCCGCCCCCGAAGCAAGCACTGAAAACAGGCACGCCAGCCGTTATTGCGCAGCGCCTGCCCCGCGGATGTGCATCGCACCTACCGCCGCCATCCTTGCGCGAGGCTTGCGAAGCATTCCGCGGCCTTGTCGTGACGTTGCGGCAAGTCCATCCGGGTGCGCGGGCAAGTCATTGATTCCTTGGGGCTCGCCCGCTCCGGGCTGCGGTCAGCGGCGAATCGCCCGAAGCGAACGGGGCATCCTGGCACAGCTTTCGCTAATGCCTGATCAGGACTGGTACTGCCGGTCTCCACAACTCCTCATCAGGACAACGGTGTCCACGCCTACCGGCTCAGCCGGTCGGCGTGACACCGTTTTTTTTCGCCTCAAGGAAACCGATCATGACCGACAAGCCGAGCAACGACGCGCACAACAGCCCACTGCTGGCCTCGCGCCGCAACTTCCTCAAGCACTCGATCCTCGCCGCCAGCGGCGTCGCCCTGTTCGGCGGCATGTCGCTGGGCATGCGTTCGGCGGCATGGGCCGCCGGCGCTGACGTGGAAACCACCAAGGCCAAGCTCGGCTTCATCGCCCTCACCGACGCCGCACCGCTGTTCGTCGCCGCCGAGAAGGGCTTCTTCGCCAAGTACGGGATGACCGAGGTCGAGGTGCTCAAGCAGTCGTCCTGGGGCACCACCCGCGACAACCTGGTGCTCGGCGCGGCGAAGAACGGCATCGACGGTGCGCACATCCTCACACCCATGCCCTACCTGATCAGCGCCGGCACCGTCACGCCGAACAACCAGCCGGTGGCCATGTCGATCCTCGCGCGGCTGAACCTGGCCGGGCAGTGCATCTCGGTGGGCGAGGAATATCGCGACCTGCAGATCGGCCTCGATAGCACGCCGTTCAAGGCCGCGCTGGAAGCGAAGAAAGCCAGCGGCAAGAAGGTCAGCGCGGCGATGACCTTCCCCGGCGGCACCCACGATCTGTGGATGCGCTACTGGCTGGCCGCCGGTGGCATCGACCCGAACGCCGACATCAACACCATCGTCGTGCCGCCGGCGCAGATGGTCGCCAACATGAAGGTCGGCAGCATGGACACCTTCTGCGTCTGCGAGCCGTGGAACGCCCAGCTGATCAACCAGAAGATCGGCTACACCGCCAACACCACCGGCGAGCTGTGGCACAACCATCCGGAGAAGGCCTTCGCCCTGCGCAGCGACTACGTGGCGGCCAACCCCAACGCGGCCAAGGCGCTGACCATGGCGATCATGGAAGCCCAGCAGTTCTGCGAGAAGGCCGAGAACAAGGAAGAAGTGGCGAAGATCTGCTCGCAGCGCAAATGGATCGGCGCGCCCTACAAGGACATCGTCGACCGCATGAAGGGCAACTTCGCCTACGGCACCGGCAAGGTGGTCGAGAACCATCCCGAGCAGATGCGCTACTGGGACGACCACGCCTCCTACCCGTTCCAGAGCCACGACCTCTGGTTCCTCACCGAGAACAAGCGCTGGGGCTACCTGCCGGCCGACTTCGACAGCCAGGCGCTGATCGCCAAGGTCAACCGCGAGGACATCTGGCGCGCCGCGGCCGGCGAGCTGAACCTGCCCGCCGAGCTGATCCCGACCTCCACCTCCCGCGGCGTGGAGAAGTTCTTCGACGGCAAGCTGTTCGATCCCGAGAACCCGCAAGCCTACCTGGACAGCCTGACCATCAAGGCCATGGCCTGATAGCCGCAACCCGCGAGGAAAAGCCCATGAATGCCAACGTCAAACTGCAGCCCGCCAGCACCGAGCCGGTGTCCATCGTCCGCCCATCCAGGGCCGCTGCACTGATGCAGCGTAGCGGCCGCTACGCGGTTCAGCAGCTGTTGCCGCCCCTGGTCATCCTGCTGCTGCTCGGGGTGATCTGGGAGATGCTCTGCTCCGGTGCCGATGCCGCGCTGCCACCGCCTTCGCAGGTGATCGCGGAAACCTGGGAGCTGATCGTCGATCCGTTCTACGACAACGGCGGCAATGACGTGGGCCTGGCCTGGCAACTGCTGGCCAGCCTCGAACGGGTGGCGGTCGGCTATCTGCTGGCGGTGGTCGCCGGGGTCGGCCTCGGCGTGCTGATCGGCCAGTCGGACTGGGCCATGCGCGGCCTCGATCCGATCTTCCAGGTGCTGCGCACGGTGCCGCCGCTGGCCTGGCTGCCGCTGTCGCTGGCGGGCTTCCAGGACAGCCACCCGTCGGCGCTGTTCGTCATCTTCATCACCGCGATCTGGCCGATCATCATCAATACCGCGGTGGGCATCCGCAACATCCCGCAGGACTACCGCAACGTCGCCCAGGTGCTGCAGCTCAATGGCCTCGAATACTTCAAGACCATCATGCTGCCGGCCGCCGCGCCCTACATCTTCACCGGCCTGCGCATCGGCGTCGGCCTGTCGTGGCTGGCGATCATCGCCGCGGAGATGCTCATCGGCGGGGTCGGCATCGGCTTCTTCATCTGGGATGCGTGGAACGCCTCGCGCATCAGCGACATCATCCTCGCGCTCGTCTACATCGGCGTGGTCGGCTTCGTCCTCGATCGCCTGGTGGCCTTCGTCGGCCAGCGCATCACCCGCGGCATTCCGGCCAACTGAGGAGCAACGCCATGAGCTATCTCTCCATCGAACACCTGGACAAGAGTTTCGTGCGCGGCAACCTCGCCTCGCAGGTGCTCAAGGACATCAACCTGAACATCGCCAAGGGCGAGTTCATCTCCATCATCGGCCACTCCGGCTGCGGCAAGTCGACGGTGCTGAACATCGTCGCCGGGCTGCTCGACCCCAGCCTCGGCGGGGTGATCCTCGACGGCAGGGAGGTCCGCGGCCCCGGTCCGGACCGCAGCATGGTGTTCCAGAATCACTCGCTGCTGCCCTGGCTGACCGTCTACGAGAACGTCGAGGTGGCGGTGAACAAGCTGTTCAAGCGCAGCATGAGCCGCGCCGAGCGCCGCGAGTGGATCGAGCACAACCTCGGCCTGGTGAACATGGGCCACGCGCTGAACAAGTACCCGCAGGAGATCTCCGGCGGCATGAAGCAGCGCGTCGGCATCGCCCGCGCGCTGGCGATGAAGCCCAAGGTGCTGCTGCTCGACGAGCCGTTCGGCGCGCTGGATGCGTTGACCCGCGCGCACTTGCAGGACGAGGTGATGAAGATCCAGAAGGAGCTGGGCAACACCATGATGATGATCACTCACGATGTCGACGAGGCCGTGCTGCTCTCCGATCGCATCGTGATGATGACCAATGGCCCCTCGGCGACCATCGGCGAAATTCTCGACGTGAAACTGCCGCGCCCGCGCGAGCGCATCGCCCTGGCCGACGATCCCGAATACAACCACTACCGCCGCGCGGTGCTGAGCTTCCTCCACGAGCGCCATCGCCTGCAGTGAACGGCTGGGCCCCGCCGTCGCCCCGTGCGGCGACGGATGTTCGCGGGTATCCTTGCGGCATTCCGCCCAGCCGCCGCAAGGTCACCATGCCCGTCTACGTCGAATCCATCACCCAGCCCAGTGCGCAGGATCACAGCGACCTGGCGAAGATCTACGCCGATGCCCCCGCCTGGCTGCTGGAACCCCATGCCAGTGCCGAGGCGCTGATCGAAGCGGCGCTGACCGATGGCAGCCTGATCGCCGGACGCTTCAACGACCGCCTGCTCGGCGCCGCCCTGCTGCGGCGCGGCGGCGGCACCTGGCATCTGTCGCACCTGTGCGTGCGCAAGCTCACCCGCCAGCGCGGCGTCGGCC
>NZ_AZSV01000065.1:0-26228 GCF_000582595.1 Pseudomonas sp. BAY1663 | reverse complement strand
CAGGGTTTCCTTAGTTTTGAGCTTGCGGGGTGAGCAACCTGGCTCATACAGAAATATAGGTGCCTTTTCGCTCAGCTCCCGCGTTAAGGTGAAGCCAGAGCCATCGTCATGCTCAAACTGAACGGTAAGTGTGGTGTAGCCGGTAGATTCATCGATAGGCTTGGGAGGCTCTTCGGCGCCAAGAATAAATTTTATGCACTGGACGACGTAGGATTTCCCGGTATCGGATGCGCCCACGACTATGTTAGCGCCACGCTCAAAAAAAAGTGCAGAGGAAACTTTGTTCTCGCCGCTGACAGTTAGGCTGCGAATAATCATCTGTAGCAAACCCTTGTACTAAACAAATTTTTCTGCTTCTCAAACAGCTCATCAACGTTGTTCTCGATCCACGAGAGATTTTGAATAAGCTTTTTGTAGTAAGATGATTTCAGCGCGCTTGTATAGTATATCGCCTTGTCGGTGGCCTTGTATTTGATGCCATCACGACCAATGCTTGTTGTGATTATGCCCTTGGATATGAAGTAAGCCAGCGTGGCTGGAAGTGTTTCTCTTCGCTTGATAATCTCGGCAAAATGATTGGGAAGAGGTGGATGAACATTGGCTGAGCCGTTGAACTCTTTGGAGTAGATTAATACATAATCGAAGAAAGCAAGCTGATCCAGATTTAGCTCTATGTTTTCAATGTTGGTCAGTATCAGCGCTATGCGAGTGCCGACCTCAACCGTGCCATTGAAGATTTCGACTGGGAGACTCATTTTTTTACCCACCGAAAAACTTGGTCATTGACGATGTGGTGACATAGCCCTTTTTTGTCTTGAATTTTTATAAAGGGGTGGAGCGGATGAGAGCTGTACTGGGCAAGAGCCGATATTTCACAAGTCTTTAAGTAGCGCGCATAGCCGTCGGTGTGTTGCTGGTTCACGGTGGCAGATATGGCCTCGTGGCACTCTTCTTTCAAATCACTGAAGTAGCCGCTGGGCAACCAGTCTCTGGAGAATCGCTCCAGGGACTCGGCGGCGTAGAAGTTATTGCGGGCGCTTTTCAGTTCAGTCTTGAAGTCTGAATAGTTGGCGATAGAGGAAAGGTCGATGACTTCTCCCTTTTTATCGGAAAAAGCTTCAAGCAGAGCCGCTGTATAAATGTGCTCTGATGCCGCAATGGCTTCAGGGGCTTTAGGTATTTCAGGCCTTCTTCTGTTGTAGAATCCGAAGCGCAGCGTATGGAAAGGGGTCTTGCTGTGCAGTTCGATCAACGCCAGCGGAGGAATATCGTCGAAGATCGAGAAATCAATGGTGTCGATATGTGCAAGAAATTCTGAATCCAGTTCGATGATTTTGGATTTGGTGATTTTTCTAGCGCAAGTTTTATCCCATCGGCTCAAAAGATCAGACTTCAATTTCTGCGGGTCGTGCAGGGCTTTGATGAGGTTGGTGCCACAGCCCTTAGGCGTTACAAAGTAGTAGCGCTCTGGAATCGGGTATTCGCCGATGTAGGTGTAATAGCAAATCTTGCCTATCTCTAGGACGGCATCCTCAACACTCAGTTTTTCTTTATAATGTTTGCACTGGTAATTGTTCCACCCACTCGCGGTATAGGCGATTACGTCACGTCCCATATCCCCGCCGCCACCACATTTGGTGACCTTTCGGTACTGCTCCTTGAGGTAGTGCACTAGCTCAAGCGTGAAATCCTCCCAGTCGTCGGAGGACATTATTAACAGCCTGTCCAGCACGGGAACGGGAGCCCCCATTTGGACATCCAGGGCCGTTGCTGAAAAATCAGCTGGTTTTGGTGGAGGGATTTCGCTCTCAATCATTTCGAGCCCCTTCTGGACAGGGCATTAGTATTTCTTGGACACATAAAACAGCCCATTCCTTTCCTCAAGCTGATTTCCGGTTGAGATCAGTATTGAATCAAGTGCCAAGTCCCAAGGGATATTCTCCAACGCTAGACTTATTGTCCCTTCCACATCATTCGAAACGACGAGGTTCTTGCCTGCAAAGTCCGCGATCAACTGGACGGCAGATCGCACGTCAATATCCAGCAGTCTGATTGATATCGCCTCGCCAGTGAACTTTCTGTCTGCAACGATATGCTCTTTGGCCAGATGGACAATGATCTTGGGCTTCAGGGAGAACAGTGAGATCTGATCTGATGCCCCAAGCTGAACAACGCGGTGTTCTTGTTGATACCGGTCGGCCTTGACCGTGACACCATAGCGGCCTTGGTTGAGGCACATGCCGTTATAGAAAGGCTTATCGAGCTCGGTGATGTCGATCTTGGCGTCAAATGGATAGGCCTCAACCCGCAAGGCGACCTGGCCATTGGGGCACGAGGAGTGGCGGGGGCCAACCTCTAGACCGGCTATGGAAAGAATGCTTTGAAAGGCCGCGATTCCCGCCGTAAAGCCAGTGACTATTAGTCCAAGAGATTTCAGGGAGTCGGGGAACTGCATGGCGATATCCGTATCGGCGAGGTGAAGTCTTATAACCTGCGTGGTTAATTAGAGGCAATGGCAACTTGCCGGCACTAGTGGCAAGGACGTTTAGGGAGGCTCTGGTGTTGAATCCAACGCCTGCCTCCTTTGGCTGATCCCTTGAGGGCTTAGATCGTCAAGGGGCACGGGTTGGATGTCAGTGGTGACCCGGTGCTTGGGGCCGCAATTAGCCCATCACCTTGACAGTATAAGTTTTACGACAGCGTATGCCGCCATCCCCTCTCTGCTCCAGGCCCTGACTGCCCACGACTCCGTCGTATTACAGGCGCAGCCTGGTGCCGGTAAGACGGCACGCGTTTCCTTGGCCCTGGTCAACGAAGCCTGGTTGAACGGGCAAAGTATCCTGATGCTCCAGCCGCGTCGAGTGGCTGCCCGCGCAGCAGCAGAGCGCATGGCCAGTGAGCTGGGCGAGAAGGTGGGTGATACCATTGGTTACCGTGTTCGCCTGGAAAATAGGGTCGGCCCGCGCACGCAGATTGAGGTGGTAACCGAAGGCATCCTATCGCGCAGGCTCCGCGCCTGTCTGAGCGGCTGTTTGAGCAAACTCTAGCGGCGCGATCCATCTTAAATCCGGGTGAGCTTAGCTCGCGTTCTTCGAATTACTACGCATCAATCGCGCGTTTGCGCCCGCTCTGTTTACGGCGAGCAACCATTTCATTGCAGAGAGCAATGAAATCACGATCTGCTTCGCCATGTTCTCGATAACTGGAAGCAAGTTCGATGAAAATCTCAAAGTGTTCGATGTCGTAGAAACGGATATCCTGCGGGTCGAACCGGAATTTTTTGCGGTTGTATAGTGAAAGCACGAAATTCTGAAGGCTCTCAGCAGTGCTGTAGTCATCTAAAAGTAAATCTCTGTACTTCTCGAAAGGCGAGGTCATGGTGTCCCCACATCCAGCTTGATAATTTTGATAGGCTCATTAACTGCTGATTCGTATAGCACGCGTAGAGTCGCCGCCGCAATCGACGCATCCGAGGTGGGAAAAGCTAAGCGCCTGCTTGCATCGCTTTCATGGTTGGTAGCTGCCGGAACCTATCGCTCAATAGCAGATCGGGTACGAATACCCGGGGCATATTGATAGGGGGCGAGAGTGTTGAATGACGAGGTTAGCCACGATGGCTCGCGATGACACGTGCTCGCCATGAGCAACGTCGCGCACGCGGAGCTTGGTTAAATCGCACGCTCGCAGTTTGCTGTCGATGGCCAAATCGAAAAGTGCCAGATCTCGGGTTCTCTCGGCGATTTACAGTCTCACTCGGATCGCCCAGATATCTCTCAGGCGGAGCGGGGCTTTCTGTCCAACTAATTTTCCTTTGTTCCAGGGTTGATGGCTGTTGGTGGCATTGGTGTTCATGGAAGTGTCCTCCGCGTACGGGAGGACAAGGATGGTTAGCTCGGGCAAGGGACGCTAACCGGCCAGGAGCAGCCATTGCCTTGGTTTCTTTACAGCTCGGCGGTGCTCTTTGAGACCTGAAATGAATGGTTACATGCGCACATTCGAATTAACGCATATTGTAACTTTTCTGAAATGATCTCCCTAGTAGATTGGTGGCTCCCACCACTCAATAGGTAGCGCCATGAAGAACCTCACCCTCTCAGCACTGCTCCTCTCTTCTCTGTTCACCGGCTCCGTTATGGCCAGCGAATTCGATAAGCCTGGTTTTGTTACCGAGGTTGAGGATGGTCGTCTATGGGTTTTCCGCGAGGACTCCCAGGAGCTAAAAGATTTCAAAGCCTCTGGTGAGCCAGCCAAGCAGTTCACCGATATCGGCTCTGGCCCGAATGGGATGACAGTCAAAGCAGCTGATGAGAAGACACTCAAGGACTACCTTGAAGTCATCAAGAAGTAAGTGCGTTCAACCAGAAAGGCCCGCGAATGCGGGCCTTTTAATTGGTGCACGTTACTTGCTGAGAGCGAGTAAGCGCTCAACCCCCACCGGCTCCTCTGCCATGAGCGGAATGACCGCATAGCGTTGCGAGTGCTCAGTCGCGACACGCTCAATTTCCCTCAGCTCATTGACCGCCCGCTTATGTAATAGCGGTGATTCTGTCCTTGCGGCTGCCACGCTATTGTTGATCACCCATGCCCAAGGCTCAATGCCGGCACGACGCAGATCAGCTTGCAGGCTCGCGGCCTCCAGCACGGGAGTGGTTTCAGCCAGGGTCACCAGCAGCACTTTGGTTTGCTTAGGATCCTGGAGTTGCATCATCGGCGTGGAAAAACGCATGTTGCTGCCCGACATCTGCCGAGCAATGTCGCGGTGATAAGCCCGGTGGCATCCAGTAACAGCAAGGTATGGCCGGTCGGGGCCGTATCCATCACCACGAACTTTTTGCCGGCTTCACGGATGATTCGCGAGAAGGCCTGGAATACAGCGATCTCCTCGGTACAGGGTGAACGCAGATCCTCGGCCAGCAGCGCCCGAGCCTGCTCATCCAGGCCCGCGCCCTTGGTTTGCATGACGTGATCACGATAGCGCTGTGTCTCGGCATGCGGGTCAATGCGGCTCAGCGTCAGGTGCTCAAGCGTGCCATCCAGTGTCTCGGCAAGGTGCGCGGCAGGATCAGAAGTAGTCAGGTGCACGGGCAGCCCACGTCGAGCCAATTCGACGGCAACCGCTGCGGCCAAAGTCGTTTTACCGACACCACCTTTGCCCATCACCATGATCAGGCCATGACCATCGGCGGCGATCTCGTCGATCAGGGACTTGAGTCGTGGAGCGTTCAATTCAATCGGCGCACTGGCCGGTGCCTGCGTGCTGTCAGCAGAACCCTCAACCAAAAGTTGTCGCAGGGCATCCAATCCCACCAGGTTGAATGCTTTCAACGGCAACAGGTCGAGCGGCAGTGTTCGCAGCGCTGGCGGCATGGCAGCGACTGCGGCCTGTTCACGTTTATAGACGGCGGCGGCCAGTACATCCTTCTGCGCCTCACTCGCCGGCAGCACGCCGTTGATCACCAGGTACTGCTCTTGCAGCCCGATGGCTGCCAACTCCTCGCGTGTGCGGGCAGCCTCGCGCAGGGTGGCGGCCTGCGCCCTGGCAACCAGAACCAGACGGGTCTTGGCTGGATCAGAGAGTGCCTCTACCGCCTCGCGATACTGATCACGTTGTTTGTCCAAACCGGCCAGCGGGCCAAGACACGATGCATCACCTTGCCCCGCCTCCAGAAATCCACTCCAGGCACCCGGCAGTTGCAGCAGTCGAATCGTGTGCCCGGTCGGGGCGGTATCGAAAATGATGTGATCGAAGCGGGCCTTCAGTTCATCGTTGACCAGCAGTGAGGTGAATTCGTCGAAGGCTGCGATCTCGGTCGTGCAGGCTCCCGATAATTGCTCCTCCATGCCTTTGACCACATCAGCAGGCATGACACCCCTCGCCGGGCCCACAATCCGATCCCGATAGGCTTGAGCTGCGCCCTGTGGGTCGATCTCCAGGGCCGCCAGGTTTTCCACGGCGGGTACAGCGGTGATCTGATTGCCGATCTCCAGACCGAATACCTGCCCGACATTGGAGGCCGGATCGGTACTGACCAGCAGCACGCGCTTGCCCTGACGGGTCAGTTCCAGGGCTGTCGCGCAGGCAATGGAGGTCTTTCCGACCCCGCCCTTACCGGTGAAGAACAGGAAGCGTGGTGCATTGTCGATAAAGCGCATGCTGACCCCCTAGCGATTGTTGAGGCTGCTCTCGTACCAGTTGCGTGTGCTGTTGACCATGCGTACCAGCCATAGCATCACGGGCACTTCGATCAGTACGCCGACCACGGTTGCCAGGGCGGCACCCGAGTTGAATCCGTACAAGACAATGGCCACGGCTACGGCCAGCTCGAAGAAGTTGGAGGCGCCGATCATGGTGGCCGGGCCCGCTATGTCGTGGCGCACTTTCAGTGTATGGCAGAGCCAGTAACCCAGTGCCGCGATGAACAGTGTCTGCACCAACAGAGGAATCGCGATGATGCCGATGATCAGGGGTTGCTCGACGATGGACTCACCCTGGAAGGAGAACAACAGAACCAGAGTGGCCAGCAGAGCGATGATGGAAAATGGCGAAATCTTCGCCAGCACATTCTCGAAATAGCTTCGCCGCGCTTCATCAGTTGAGCCCGCAGAAACTGGGCGATGGCCAGCGGGATGACGATGTACATCACCACGGAAAGCAGCAGGGTGTCCCAAGGCACCGGGATCGAAGAAACGCCCAGCAACAGCGCCACGATAGGCGCAAAGGCAAACACCATGACCAGATCGTTCAGTGCCACCTGGGTCAGGGTGAAGTTGGCATTACCCTTACACAGGTTGCTCCAGACAAACACCATCGCCGTGCAGGGCGCCGCACCGAGCAGGATCAAGCCGGCCATGTAGCTATCCAGCTCTTCGGCGGGCAGCCAGGGCGCAAACACCTGCTTGATGAAGAACCAGCCAATCAGCGCCATGGAAAACGGCTTGACCGCCCAGTTAACGAACAGGGTGACGAACATGCCGTTCTTCTGCTGGCGCACTTCGCTGATGGCGCTGAAGTCGATCTTCATCAGCATCGGAATGATCATCACCCAGATCAGCAGGCCAACCGGGATATTGACCTTCGCCACCTCCAGGGCGCCGACGGCCTGAGCCGCTTGCGGCACAACCAAGCCAAGCACGGTGCCTACCACGATGCACAGGAACACCCACAGGGTCAGGTAGCGCTCAAAAACTCCCAGTGGAGCCCCAGAGGCCTGCTTCATCGCGACTTCACACGCATTTGTCATCTTTGCTGCCTATCCTCATTCACTTGGCGCGCAACGCGCCGCATATTCAGTTTACTGCATATTCGAAAAATAATATATTTGCTCATGTGCATCTTTGATAGGGATCAACATGAGCCAGAAAAAGCGCGTCCTGTTCCTCTGCGTCGCGAACTCCTCACGCTCGCAGATGGCCGAAGCCCTGCTGCGCCACACCGACTCAGAACATTTTGAAGTCTACAGCGCAGGCTCCGCCCCCACTGAAGTCGACACCCGAGCCCGCAACGCATTGGAGCAGCTTGGTGTCCCCACTGATGGGCTTTACAGCAAGTCCATCGAACAGGTCGCTGGCGAGCCTTTCGACTACGTGATCACCCTGTGTGACAAGTCCGCCCTGGAGTGCCAGGCCCTGCCAGGGCTGGTGAGTACATCGCCTGGAATTTTGAAGACCCGGCAACCAGCTCGCAGAAAGATGCCTATCGCAAGACCCTGCATGAGATTCATGAACGGATAAAGATGTTCGTGCTGATCAAAAGCAAACCGGCTAAAGAAGCTTCCACTCTGCATGCCATGTCGCCAACCGAAGTCTTCAAATGCCTGGCCGAGGAAACGCGGGCGCGAATCGCCTTGCTGGTGACCCTGGAACAGGAACTCTGTGTCTGTGAACTGACCTCGGCACTGGAAGAGGCGCAACCCAAGATATCTCGTCACCTGGCCCTGCTGCGCGGCTGTGGCCTGCTGGAGGATCGGCGTAATGGCCAGTGGGTGTACTACCGCCTGCACCCGCAGCTGCCGGAATGGGTGACCGATATCCTCAAACAGGCCCTGGACAACAATGCCGAGTGGTTACGCCAGGATGTGCAACGCCTCTGGCAAATGCGAGATCGCCCTGGGCGCAAGCCGGCCTGCGATTGAATACCAGCCATTGAGGATGACCATGAACGTTTTATTTCTCTGCACCGCCAATAGCTGCCGCAGCATCCTGTCGGAGGCTATCTTCAATGCGATGGCTCCCAAGGGCATGCGGGCCTTTAGCGCAGGCAGCTACCCCAAGGGGGAGGTCAATCCGTTGGCTTTGCAGGCACTGCTTGCAGCTGGGTTCGGTGTTGAAGGCCTGTACAGCAAATCAACCGATGCCCATCAGGCTCTCGCCCCTGACATCGTCATTACCGTCTGCGACAAGGCAGCCGGAGAGGCCTGCCCGGTTTTCTTTGGCCCGGCGACTCGTTGTCACTGGGGACTGAGTGACCCATCCGACGTTAACGGATCTGAGGCGGAAATAAACGCCGCGTTTGCAGCCACCATCCAGCAGATCCAGAAGCGAGTGAGCGCATTTATCGCGCTGCCCTTTGCTCAACTCGACAGCGATGCGCTCAAGGCCGAGCTGAACAGGATCGGCTCGTTGTAGCCCAAGAGGTAAGAACCCATGATCGACAACCTGCCCAACGTCGCCGAGGAGCTGTTTGCCCGCTCTATCCCGACAAACCTGGGCCTCGCCGAAGGCGAGCACAAGCCGCGCATTCTGCTGCTCTATGGCTCCAATCGTGAGCGCTCCTACAGCCGTCTGCTGACCCAGGAAGCGGCGCGCTTGCTGGAAGCCTTCGGCGCGGAAACCCGAATATTCGATCCTTCCGGCCTGCCCATGCCGGACGATGCCGACAGCAGCCATCCCAAGGTCAAGGAACTCATCGACCTGGTGCTCTGGTCTGAAGGTCAGGTGTGGTGTTCACCCGAGCGCCATGGCGCCATGACCGGCGTATTCAAGTCGCAGATCGACTGGATACCGCTGACCATGGGTGCCATCCGCCCCAGTCAGGGCAAGACCCTGGCCGTGATGCAGGTCTGTGGCGGCTCGCAATCCTTCAATGCGGTTAACCAAATGCGTGTGCTGGGGCGCTGGATGCGCATGTTCACCATCCCCAACCAGTCTTCAGTGCCCAAGGCCTACCTCGAATTCGACGAGGCCGGGCGCATGAAACCTTCCAGCTATTACGACCGCGTAGTGGACGTCATGGAGGAACTGGTCAAGTTCACCCTGCTGCTGCGCGGCCACAGCGACTATTTGGTCGACCGTTACTCGGAACGTAAAGAGTCCGCTGAAGAACTCTCCAAGCGCGTCAACCAGCGCGCCATCTGACTGCCAGGAAACCCTCTCAATGAATCACCCCTACGACCTGCTCAGCATTCCCGGCATCCAAGGCAAACTCATCTTCACGCCCTGTCCCGGCACCAAAGACAGCAGCCTTGTCGACTCGCTGGCCACGCTGAAACAGGCCGGTGCCTCTGCCGTGATCAGCCTGATGCCGGCAAGCGAACTGGCCTCCAACGGGGCCGAGGACATCGGCAAGCAATGCCAGGCGCAGGACATGGCCTGGTTCCACCTGCCGGTGGCGGATGAGCAAGTACCGCTCGAAGATTTCGGCCTGGGCTGGAAAGCCTGCAAACAGAGCATCCTTGAGCGGCTCAATGCGGGCCAGGACATCGCCATCCACTGCAAGGGCGGCTCGGGACGCACCGGGCTGATTGCGGCGCGGATCATGATCGAGGCCGGCATTCCCCGCGCCGATGCCATTGCCCTGGTGCAAGCCCTGCGTCCCAAGGCTATTCAACACCCTGCCCACATCAACTGGATCACCCAGTTCGATGCTGCCCACTAACTCCAGTAGATGAGTCGAAAAACATGGCTATCAAAATTGGTATCAACGGTTTAGGTCGCATCGGTCGTTTGGCGCTGCGCGCCTCCTGGGACTGGCCCGAGTTCGAATTTGTCCGCATCAATGATCCGGCAGGCGATGCCGCCACCCATGCGCACCTGATCAACTTCGACTCGGTGCACGGTCGCTGGCACCACGAAGCCGGCAGCGAAGGCGATTGCGTGGTGATCGGCGGCAAGCGCATCCAGGTCACCGCCAACAAGGCGATTGCCGACACCGACTGGTCGGACTGCGATCTGGTGATCGAGGCCAGCGGCAAGATGAAGACCGTGGCGGTATTGCAGGCTTACCTGGATCAGGGCGTGAAGCGGGTCGTGGTCTGCGCGCCCGTGAAGGAGAAAGGCGCACTGAACGTGGTGATGGGTGTCAACCAGCAGCTGTTCAATCCAGCCGAGCACCGCATCGTCACCGCTGCCTCCTGTACCACCAATTGCCTGGCTCCGGTGGTCAAGGTGATTCACGAGAACCTCGGCATCCGCCATGGCTCGATCACTACCATTCATGACCTGACCAACACCCAGAGCATCCTCGACACCCCGCACAAGGATCTGCGCCGTGCACGCGCTAGCGGCATGAGCCTGATCCCGACCAGCACCGGTTCGGCCACCGCCATCGCCGAGATTTTCCCCGAGCTGCGCGGCAAGCTGAACGGCCATGCCGTGCGCGTGCCGCTGGCCAACGCCTCGCTGACCGACTGCGTGTTCGAAGTCGAACGGGCCACCACGGTGGAGGAAGTCAACCAACTGCTGAAGGCTGCTGCCGACAGCCAGCTGAAAGGCATCCTCGGCTACGAGGAACGCCCGCTGGTCTCCATCGATTACCGCACTGACCCGCGCTCCTCAATCATCGATGCGCTGTCGACCATGGTCATCAACGGCACTCAGGTGAAGCTGTATGCCTGGTACGACAACGAATGGGGCTATGCCAACCGCACCGTGGAGCTGGCCAAACTGGTCGGCCTGGCCGTTTAACCAAGTAGGGATGCAAGCATGAAGCGTTGTCAGCCCTGGCCCCGGAGGTCAAACAGTACCTGCTGGTGACCGGCAATTACTGGGCATTCACCCTCACCGATGGCGCCTTGCGCATGTTGGTGGTGTTGCACTTCCACAGCCTGGGCTACAGCCCCTTGCAGATTGCCGCGCTGTTCCTTTTCTACGAGATTTTTGGCGTGGTCACCAACCTGGTCGGCGGCTACCTCGGTGCCCGGCTGGGCCTCAATCGCACAATGAACATTGGCCTGGCCATGCAGGTGGTCGCACTGCTGATGCTCACCGTGCCCGCCGCCTGGCTGACCGTGCCCTGGGTTATGGGCGCACAGGCGCTGTCGGGGATCGCCAAAGACCTCAACAAGATGTCAGCAAAGAGCTCCATCAAGCTCCTGGTGCCCGATGCCCAGCAGGGCACGCTGTACAAGTGGGTGGCAATCCTCACCGGCTCGAAGAATGCGCTCAAGGGCGTGGGCTTCTTCCTCGGCGGCGCCTGCTGGCCGTGCTGGGTTTTGCCGGCGCGGTATTGACCATGGCCGGCGTGCTGGCGTTGATCTGGATCGCTAGCCTGTTCTTGTTGAAGAAAGATCTAGGCAAGGCCAAAGCCAAACCCAAGTTCAGGGACATCCTTTCCAAGAGCCGGGCGATCAACATCCTCTCTGCCGCCCGCCTGTTCCTATTTGGCGCCCGCGACGTCTGGTTCGTAGTCGCCCTGCCGGTGTACCTGAGCACGGTTTTCGGCTGGGACTTCTGGATGGTCGGCGGTTTTCTGGCGACCTGGATCATTGGCTACGGCATCGTGCAGTCCTTCGCGCCAGCCCTCACCGGCAAGCGCAGCGGGCATGTGCCCGATGGTCGCGCTGCGTTTCTCTGGGCGGCGCTGCTGGCCGGCATTCCGGTTGTCATTGCCCTCGGCCTAGATAGCGACTGGCCTAAGCAAGTGGTGCTCGTGGGCGGACTGCTGATCTTCGGCGGCGTGTTTGCCATCAACTCGTCGCTGCACAGCTACCTGATCGTCAGCTACGCCAAGGAAGACGGCGTGTCGCTGGATGTCGGCTTCTACTACATGTCCAACGCGCTTGGCCGGCTGGTCGGGACACTGCTGTCTGGCTGGGTCTTCCAGCAATACGGTCTGGAAACCTGCCTGTGGGTCTCCAGCGGATTTGTCGTGCTGGCTGCACTGATATCCATCGGCCTGCCCAGACACCAACAACCGACAACCTAAGCCAACAGGCTAGCTGATCCCTCGGCGAGCAAGATTGAGCTTATAACTGCACCGCAGAGCCTGATCGTTGATGTCCGCTAATGGCCGGTTAGCGACGGCCTGGCTTCGACCGTCGCTATGCATGGTCAAACCTCGGTCTGTTCCGCCATCTCTAGGGCATCATCGACCTCAATCCCCAGATATCGAACGGTGCTCTCCAGCTTCGTATGGCCGAGCAACAGTTGAACTGCCCGCAAGTTCTTCGTCCTGCGATAGATCAGCGATGCCTTCGTACGTCTCATTGTGTGAGTGCCATACAGAGCTGGATCAAGGCCAATGGCTTTCACCCAACCTTTGACGATACGAGCGTATTGACGAGTGGATAGATGGTCTGAGATATGCAGCCGGCTCGGAAAAAGGCAATCCTCGCTGCGGAGCTGGGCTTGATGTATCCAGGCCGCGAGAGCAGACCGTGTTTGCTCAGTGATCTCGAACTGCACCGGCCGCTGCGTTTTCTGCTGCATAACCATGGCTCGTGATGACACGTGCTCACCATGAGCAACGTCGCGCACACGAAGTTTGGTTAAGTCGCAGGCTCGAAGCTTGCTGTCGATGGCCAGATCGAAGAGAGCCAGATCCCGTGTTTTTTCCGCAATTTGCAGCCTGACTCGGATGGCCCAGATATCTCTAAGTCGGAGCGGGGTTTTCTGCCCGACCAGTTTTCCTTTGTTCCAGGGCTGACGGCTGCAGGTAGCGATGGCGTTCATGGCAAGTCCTCCACGTGTGGGAGGACAAGGATGGCTAGCCAGAGCAGTGGTCGCTAACCGGCCAAAAGCGGACAAGCTTGAGTCGAGCCGCAGGAGCGCATCTGAGGGTTGAATGGCTCTATGAAAGCAGCGCTTATTCACCCCCCGCTCCAATAGACATCCCCAGCCTATACTCGCATTTCGTTAATAAGCTAGCCTGTAGCTTTTCCCCAAGGACCAATTCCCTCAATGATTGTCCGACCTAAAAACTTCCTATCTAGCTGGTTCTCCTGCTTTTTAATTGCAGATTTCAAGTTGCTTACATTGTAGTTGGCATGTGCCAAACGACTCTGAATTGTGGGAGCGAACTCATCGAGTTCATCTGTTTCCAATCTCATCCAGCCATACGCCCGCCGATCTGCTGATTCCATGAAGAGAATCCACGCTGCGAATGCATTCTCATCGCTCTCTGATTTCCAGTAAGAGCTCCACCAATAGCGCGCGCAGCTTCTTTGTGTCGCCATTGTGCTGTTTCATTTCTTCGTGATATTTGAAGATTCTCTTCTGGCCCCTCAGGCCAAACATCGAGAAGCGGATTCCCGCTTTTGAAGCCATACAGTTTCTGCGCCCGTTGACGCCGCCAGACCACCCCAGAAGATTCGTCAGTCTGAATGACACGATCCAGCCACGCCTCTTTGCCGTTCACGCTGGCTGCAATCGCTACCTCAAAGAGTTGCTGATCGTTACTAGCATTATCCACCACCTCCTTAAGCAGCCTTTCAACTTCTTCCGATTCAGGTGCGCGAAAGAGCATTTGAGTCATTTCTTCAATTAGAGCCACCCCAACGAAACGAGTTATCAGAGCCTCACTCAGGGCTCGCCACAACATCACCCCCTGTTTAGGCGATGCAATAAGCAGAGCTTCGCACAGCGCAAGATAGAGACCTTCGGCCAAGCGCACGCGCCGCTTGAAGTCGGCCGTAGCCTCACTCGCTCCCTCAATCCAAAGATCCACAGCGGTGGGCACGTGCTCGATGATTGGTACAAGGTCATCGGGTTCTAGATCGTGAAGGTACAGGGTCGCGCCAGCTTGGTGTGCGGTCCTAATCCGCTCAAGGGCCGTATCGACGGCACGACGTCGATCCGCAAGTTGTTTCTCGGCATCCATAGCATCTCGTAGCTCCTCGAGTGGATCACCAGTAGCCGGTTTAGGGGTCAACGAGATGGAGAATGGGTACTGCTTGCGATGCTCGCTGTTAACTGAAAGGTAGGAGCCGGGGTCAGGAACCTGGATCTGGGGGGCATGAAGGAGTCCACCAACAATCTCAACTGCCAGGTGCGCGTCAGCAGCGGAAGCGCCTCTAACCCTAACTGCCTTGAACAACAGCCAAGGTGCTACTGACGAAGCGATTTGATCAAAAGGAAGTCCTTTGGTAGCAGCAATTAATGCTAGAGACCCAAAATGATTCTTCTCGACGACTTCGTCGGCCTGCCATTGCCAGTCAGCATCTACCAGCACTCGTCCAAAGCGCTCATCGTCGGAGGTTGCCAGCAGCTTGAATACCTCAGTTTGGGATTTGAACTCGGGATCAAAGACCAAAGTTTCCAACCACTGCCATGTACGGTCACCAATTTCTCTGGAGATGCACAACAGAAGACAGATTAAATCTTCAATTTGCTTGGTCGTTCCACTAGCGTATCGTTCAACTAATGCATCCGTTTCATCCGCAGTCAATGGCTTCAAGACCTCTGCGAAGTCTCGGAACAGAACCGGTAAACCCGCTTCAATGATCGCAGTTACTTGCGCCGGAGCTGAAAGTTTTTGAATCTCCGTTAACAACAGCTGACTCGCCACTGTTGCCTCATGGTCATCATTGAGCTCTTGAGATTTCAGTCGCGTAACGCGTGCTGACTCAGCGCACGCATCATCTACCAATAGCAGCTGCTCGGTGATTCCGATGGCGTTCGCTAAACGCTGTTCAGGCGGCCGGTTGGCAAAGCCGACTATCTTTGTGCGTAGCAGATGCGCAAGCAGATCTGGAGCACACCGTGCAAGCACAGGAGCCAGGGAGTTGAACGCATGATCCCCAGCGGTTTGCGAACGGCTGGTATCGAGAGTGCTGATCTCGATATCCTGGCAATCCTTTCGCAGCGCCTCGATAAATGATGTTGGGGGAGCGAATCCTGGATCCAGCCAGAACGCTTTGGTGCGGTCTATTTTTCGCCGGAGTGAAAGGCTCGCATCGAGCAACACTTGCTCTGCATGACGGCGTTCTAGCTTAAATATGCTTCGGCCAGGATCATTTGCATAATCGGCGTCGTAGGAAAACGGCTGATCCAGAGCTGGATTTAGCTGTGCTGCAGCTGCCTCGTTATCCTCGTCACCAGAAAGCCACAACAAGAGAGCAGCAACCCGTAAGGGAAGCTCTGGATGGATTCCATGCTCTGGAACTCTGGCAGCTATTTGCCCAGACTTTAATCTCAGCTCTTTCGCGGTTTCGGTGAAGTCTTCGTTATTCAGCAGACAAAGCCATTTCAAGCCGTCCCAAAAGTCGCAGCGCCCCCGGATTGCAAGTACCAATGCAGCAACCTCAAAGACCGGCACAACCGAGACAAGGGGAAATCCTTCAAGCAACGAAGGAATGGTGCGTATCACCTCGTCAGATCGTCGCTCCACAAGCAAAATCTGGTTCCCGAGCACAGTGCATGGGCCATCGATATCTACTCCTAACCGTTTCATGAACCGCGCCGATCGCGCCTTTTCAGAGTCATCATGGCGTTGTGCCAGATGATCGACATCACGGGACACGGTTCTGAGCCAGGTAATGACGTGGCTGATGATCTTTGAAAGCGCCGTGGTATCGCTTCTTGGGATTGCGCGCAGCGCATTCACGGCCCAGACCCTTGCAGACCTTTGTGCACCCTCACCTTGAAGCGCGACGGTATCAAGCAACGGATCGGGGATAGCAACAGCAATACGAGTGAGCTCGGTACGGTGTTCATCTGGAATGTTCTGCGACCGTAGCCACTCGGAAACCAAGCTCGACGCTACGGCTGACGCTGTAGCACTATCCCGCTCAATCATGATTGAAACTGCGGCACGAAGAATTTCTGCGCGCTCATCTAGGCCAGAAATAGGATCAAGCCACTCAGCGAACTGAAGATCAGCCTTATCGCGATCCGTAATGCCAAGCGCATCCATATGGCTAAGGAGAGCTGCTCCCAGCGCATGAGCCACAAGCGTCGATGAGAGTTCAAGCTGGCCTGGCGCTTTCGTGATTGCGAACCGAGTATCTATTATGTCGCTCAGCCGAAGAAACACTTGATTGCTGGAAAGGTCTGCCCGCTCGGTCGTCTCGCCAAGACTCCGCATGCTGTACCTTCGGATGCCATCAATGTGTCGCTGTGCTACTTCCTGCAACCAGGAACGCCACTCATCCTCGCTGAAAGACTTTCCTGCACGAGCTCCAAGCGTGTCGCGACCATACTCCCAGAGCAAACGATGCACCGTGACTTGCCCCGCGTCGGTGAGTCGCTCGTGAAATCGAATAACAAGACTAAAGAGCCGCGGGGTTCTAGCGAATTTAACAAGATCCTCATGAAGATCTGCACGAGTCAGCCCCTCCGCAGCTAGACGCTGATCTAGTTCACCGCCAGGTAGGTCATCGTAAATATCGACAGTAATTTCATTTGGTCGAACAACGAGACCTCGAAGGGATCCTAACCGCTCCTTCATGTGTAAATTGCGGGTCGTCACGATAACTCGCACCCGACCAGCGAAGGCTCATCTTGTAGATAGCGCAGAATCTCAATCCAAGGGGCTGATGGTTCCTGATTCATGCCATCGAAAAAGATCGTGAGAACTGGCCCCTCCTCGATAGGACGACATAGCAGTCGATCCAATCTCTTCCGCCAATGCGTCAGATCCCGTACCTGCGTCAACTCATAAAATCGGGCGGCAATCAGATCTTTTAGGGATGCTTGCGAGACAGCGTTGAAACCAGCCACTGAACCCGAAGGCACAACCAGAACGATAGGAAGGTCGCTACTGCGATCCGTAAGCCAGTCGAGGGTCGCCCATGTTTTTCCGACGCCCTCCCAGCCCACTACAGCAGCAGGTGCTTCAGTCGTATCTCTGCCAGACCACCAGTGGGTCAGCGCTGCGAAGCTGCTCGCTCGCCTGATCGTAGTTGAATAGTGACCGCCCGCTGTGTCCTGCCCAAGGACTGCCGTAGATGCGCAAGGTTTAGTCCACAGCTTTTTCAGATGGTGTATCGGCAGCGAGCGCAAGCGTTCGAAGCCCAGATGCCAACTTTCAAGATCGCGAGTGAGCGACGCCAAAACAGCTGCACCATCTACCTGCAGCTCGCGTGCGAGATTTTCGGCTTCAGTCGAGACAAACGTTCCGAGAACCTCGGGAGCCGCAGTGCAGAGTGCCGCCAATGCAGGGAATGAATTCGGTTTCCAATCAATAACGATGATGGGAACCCCAATCTGATCACTCTTGCTCAAGAGCGCCATTTCGAGCTGCTCGGGGGCCGCACGAGTAGCGACAAGAAACCACCCCTCCAGCGAGGGATCACGCGACAGAGCGTCATCGACCTCTCCTTGCAGCTCTCGGTCACTCAGACTCGTCGTGTCTCCGTAGCGCTTAGTCTCAATTCGGAAGCGACGCCCTTGACGCCCCGCAGGGCCAGCATCCCCCCCAAATTGAAAGCCCGATTTGGCAACCCCGATCCCGACCTGAGTAAGCGAACTAATCAATGCCGCAGCTAATTTCTCCAACTGGGCGGGATTAATTTCATCCTGAAGGATCTCTTTCAAACGCATCAAACGGTCTTCGAGAGTAAGAGCTGGAATTTTAGTCATCAGGTGATTATTCCAATTGCATATATTCAAACGGAGTCTGCAGAGCCATTGAGCCCATCTCAGCGGAGTTGCGAGAGGAAGGGATAAATAATCCGCCAAAAAGCGATTTATCAAGATTCAGTTTAGATAGGCCTAGGGGAAGCTTATACACCACCAGATGTCTCCGGGCAGCCACGTATGTGAAGTGCCCCAACCTACGTGAGCATGTTCACGCCTACTTTTGGCCGGAGTCTGACGTATGTGAGTGGCAGCTCATGGCCGTAAGCGGAAGCGGTGCTATCTGCCCTAAGAGGTGTGTTCAAGCTCGTCGTTTGAGCTTTAGCGAATTTCCCTGGCTCACTTTTCTAAACTGACGACTCACCGTCGCGCGAGCCCATACAGTGGCGGGCCTGAAAGCAAAGCTCGCACTTGATTTAGGTTGTCACCAACGGTCATTGAAGCGAAATGCCTTTATACCAGCGGCTGGGCGATCCTATTGATAAGTTCCGGCCCATCATTCCGCACGTTCCCGACGTCCTTACCCACCGGATGCCACTCGAATTCCTCGACGCATAAACCATGCGCCAGTGCTAGCTCCTCAGCCTTGAGCGGCAAAAGCTCCTGCTGCATCCAGAGCGCAGCGTACTCTGGCGATAGAACCAGAGGACGCCGATCGTGAATATCGAGCATGCCGGCAGCGCTAGATGACGTAATGACAACAAAGCCGTCGCCGTCTCGGGGTTCCAGCGAGGCGCCTCGCTGAAACCGCCCGAGCGCAGCGAAAAACATCGGCTCGCCGCTACGGAGCGTGATGTAGTAGGGCTGCTTGATCTTCGGGTTGGCCGCGTCCTTCTTCCACTCGTACCAACCATCAGCGGGCACTATTGCGCGGCCGGTTTGCCAGATATCGCGAAAGAACTTGCTAGTCGCGGCCGTTTCCACCCTGGCATTTATCGCTGGTGGTCGCTTCCCCTGTGCCCACAATGGGGCGTAACCCCACTTGACCGGCTCCATGCGCAGGCCATCATCGTCCTGGTGCAGGAGCTGAACCAGTGATTGCGGACACACGTTGTAGCGTCCGATTGGCTCAGGATTCACGCTGCCACGCAATGGCAAGGGCAGCTGCATCGCGATCTTGTCCAGGTACTCATAGGCGATTCGGTACTGAGCGAAACGTCCACACATGGGTGCCCCCGCACATCTGGTTCAATTGACCGGACTCTAGCTTCAGAATACTGTATATGCATACAGTTATGAGGTCTGTGCCATGCCCGTCCATATGTTGGGACCTGCTGCTCCCGCCACAATTGCACTGCCGTTTTTCAGTTTCTGCGTGCCCGCCGGATTCCCGAGCCCAGCGCAGGACCACATGGAGGGGAGCATCTCGCTCGACGAGCTGATGAACATCCGAGCTCCGCATACCTACCTGGCGCGCGCAGACGGGGAGAGCATGATCCAGGTCGGCATTTTCGACCGAGACATTCTGATCATCGACCGGGGACGGGAGGCAGAAAAAGGGGAGGTGATCATCGCAGCGCTGAATAACGAGCCTCTGGTCAAGATTTTCGACCGAGCCGGCAGCCAGGTCATTCTGCGCTCGGCTAATCCGAAGTTCCCGCCGCGGTACCTCCTCGAAAGCGAAGAACTCTACGTATGGGGCGTGGTGTCATACAGCATCCGAATCCATGGCAAGTACTGAGCGGGCCATCGCCCTCATTGATTGCAACTCGTTCTACGCCAGCTGCGAGCGTGTCTTTCGACCAGACTTGCGCCGTACGCCTATCGTCGTGCTTTCGAACAATGACGGCTGCGTGATCGCGCGCTCGGCCGAGGCAAAGCAGCTCGGTATCAAAATGGGCGTGCCGTATTTTCAGATCCGGCGCGACCTGGAGCGTTGGGGCGTTGTGGTGTTTTCCAGCAATTACGCGCTGTACGGCGACATGAGCGAGCGCGTCATGACGGTCATCGAGAGCCTGGTGCCTGCGGTTGAGGTGTACTCAATCGACGAGTCGTTTGCCGACCTTACCGGTGTGCCAGACGTCGAAGTGCTCGGCAGGCGGATCCGCGCTGAGGTACTGCGCAGCACAGGTATCCCGGTCGGGGTGGGCATTGGGGGGACCAAGACGCTCGCCAAGTTGGCGAACCATTCAGCGAAGCGCTGGCAGAAGCAGACGGGTGGGGTAGTGGACCTTCTCGACCCGGTGCGGCGCGACAAGGTGCTGCGCGTGACTGACGTCGGCGATGTATGGGGTGTCGGTCGCCGGATGACCGAGCACCTGAACAGGTTGGGCATACGTACTGCTTGGGATCTAGCTAGCGCGGATGCCTGGACCCTGCGCAAAAAATTCAGCGTGGTCATCGAGAAAACCGCACGCGAACTGCGCGGGACGCCGTGCCTCGATCTGGAGGAGGTCGCGTCACCCAAACAGGAGATCTGCTGCTCGCGGATGTTCGGCAAGCGCCTGCGCGAGCTTGAGCCAATCAAGGACGCAGTGGCGGCATATGCCGCTCGGGCCAGCGAGAAGCTGAGGGCACAGCAGTCCATGTGCAAGCGCGTCCGAATCAGCATCCGTACCGGCATGTTTAATCCCGACGAGCCCAAGTTCGCGAAAGGCGTCGTGTGTGAGCTGCCGTATCCCACCAACGACACCCGCTACATCATCCGGGCGGCGATCGCTGGGTTGGAACACATCTATCGCGATGGCTTTTCGTTCAGCAAGGCAGAGGTCCTGCTGATGGACCTCTGCCAGCGCGGCGAGTACACCGACGATCTATTCGCCCAAACCCAGCCCGCCGCGTCGGAGCGCGTTATGGGCGTGCTCGATGCAATCAACGCCAAGTGGGGCCGCAATACCCTCCGGCCCGGCCGCGTAACCACCGCGCCGGACTGGGGCATGCGACGGGAGATGATGAGCCAAAGTTTCACGACCAAGCTGGATCAGTTGTGGGTGGTGCGGTGCAACTAGGCGAGTGCATGCGAGGACCGATGAATTCCAGGTACTGGTTGTAGTGCGATCGCTTGCATCCGTTGACCGCTGAAAGCGTAAAGAAAAAGCCAGGCAGTGCCTGGCTCTTGTGTTGGTCGGATAGCTTACTGAAGCCAACCCTCTACCTTTTCGGCGCCGTGCTTTTCTTTCCAAGCTTTCAAAATCTTATGATTGCCACCCTTCGTCTCTACCACCTCTCCAGTTTCTGGGTTTTTGTAAACCTTAACTTGGCGCTGCCGACGAGGCGCTTGAGACGTCGGGGTGGCGCTGATGCTGGTGCGGCTGGGCTGCGGATCCAATATTGAAATAATTTCGCGCAGGCCTACGTCATATTGCCCCATCAAATTGCGGAGTTTTTCCTCGAACTCGATTTCGCGCTTGAGTTTGTCGTCATTCTTAAGAGCATCAAGCTGCTTGAGCTGGGCTGCGAGCTGGGCTTCTAGAGCTTTGAATTCGGCGAGTTTGGACATGGGTAACCTTCGGAGAACGAAACTGCTTTGTGTGTCTCAGTCTACCGCTTGGGCACGGAGGGAGAAAACTAAGGACCGACCGATTTCGTGAGTAATTCAGTCATCGAGAAGGCTGGTACAGGGATGGCGCTGCGGAGTGTTTGTCAGCCAGAGAGGTGCGTACTTCCTGACATATGAAGTGGTGGGTTAGCAAAATGGGAGGTGACCAAGCGGCGGCCGTTGCATAGAAACGTCGCGCATCCCGTAGAGGAAGCGGACGTGAGCAGGCTTCTTCTGCTTTAGCAGAGGTAGCCATGCATAGCATCGAAATTGGAGCTAGCCATTTACCTGCGGCAAATGAAGAAAGCTGCCTTTTTTGACAACAATGGCAGCCGCTTCGCGAAGGCAGTTGATCATTTTGGTCTTATTGCTCGGTCTCGCTCCACATTCGTTTCGCTTACCTGCAAACGCCCAAAATGCTCAACTGCCCCATACTTGAAGGTTTCAAGTATGGGGCGCGGGGGCATACTTGAAGGAACGCTTCGCTGCTTCAAGTATGCCCCCGCAATTTTGTTGTCAAATCATAGCCGCCAGGCGTTGCCTGGCCGAAATGGCGATTGTGCACAGACGTGAGCTGCGCCATTCGCGGGCGCTGCCGCCCCGGCCTCAATCATAAGCCCGATCACTGCGGCACACTTGTCTTACGACCGCCATGTCACATGACTCGAGTGCTGCAGTCTCGCCGTGTCACTCGTAGGGCTTGCGGCAGTTAGTGAGTGTCGATGCGCCGGGTGACCGTGCCGTGTGTCTGTCACAGTGGCGTTATGAAGCGGTGTCCGGTCTGATGCCAAAGCGCCCACGCTTCAACTGAAATTTGTGTGGCAGCAGCCGACTGTCACGGAATTCTCGTCGCAGCGGATGCAAGTTCTTCGATGGTGGACTGTGCTCAGCGATAGGGCGTGCCAACCGTCGCCGCAAGCGATGCCCGGAGTTGCGTGAAAATTCGGTTTCTTTCCTGTTGTGTTCAGAACGAAAAAGGCCGCAGATTGGCTGCGGCCTTTTATTCATCCTGTCTCATAATCATCTCCAGGCGATGATTGTTTTGAACGCTACGCGCTAGCAAGGCTTTTGCTTAGTTCTCCTTCCTCGCTTTCCGCGTCCGGCTTGGTTTGCGAGCAGCTTTTTAAAATGCTCCCAGCGGATCTGCTCGGTCTGTGCGTTGTATGTCAGTCCCCGTTCCATCTGCTCCAGTAATCTCAGACTCAGTGGCTGCTCCAGGTAATGGTCTGCTGTGACTTCTGGTGCACCACCCTCATGGCCGAGCAGATAGGCGATCGTGGATGGAGATATGCCTGACCGTTCCAGCCGAACGGCAAACGAGCGACGGAGACTTTTAAAATTGAGCCCGCCATTAACCGCCGGCGGACAGTGCTGACCGATGTATCCTGTACCCGTGCACGGCCCGCAGAAAAACCGACTTGGGTCGCGGGAGTATAGGTGCTTTGGATCGAAGCTCAGCTCGTTGAAAAGCAGAGCGTCATTGCCATCGGCCTGGCGCCGTTCTTCTACGAAATTTAGAAAGCCCATCTCCACTAGCTTCGAGCAGATTGGAATCTGCCGAGCCGACGGCCCCGTCTTCAACGACTTGTTGTAGCCATTATCGTTGATATCGATAAGGTCTACGCCGTGGACATCCTGGATCACATCATGCACACGTAGCTGGCAGAGCTCGTTAAGCCGCGCGCCGGTATAGAGCCCAAGCGGGAGCAACCAAAACCGATAGGGCTTGGCGTCCTGGTTGATTTTCGGCAGGTCGCCTGCGAGATACTTTCTGTAGGGCCAGCCTGAGAACATCTGATTCAGATTGCTATCCAGAAATGGCTTGGTGATTTCGGCGTGTTTTGTATTGCAGGTCGCGACTTTGATCGCCTCGGTAATCAGCTTGCTCTCAAGTGCTTCGTCCAGCATTCGATTGAACAACTGATAGTAGGTCGTGAGGTTTGCGCCTTTGCTACCCGACGCAGCGTTCTGCTTGAGTAACGACGGTAGCTGATCCTTCAGACGCTGTACGTCGGCCCGATCAAGCTCAGCAACTCGGCGGGTAGGATTATCTTGCGTCAGAGCGATTTTTAGTTTCTCCATCCGCGCTCGAAGCATGTGCTCGGATTTCCCTGCGTAATTGTTTTCTCGCAGAAAGCGGGACAGCGTTATGTCCATGAACTCGGTAAGCAAAGGAGAAGACTGAAAGCGGTTTATCGCATCCGTAATCGCTGAAATGTTTGCCAACGCGATTCGCAAGTGTTCTTCATGGCCGGGTTCGACGATAAGACTCAGGCCTTTGTAAAAAGGAATGGAGAGGGGGGCAGTTACATTCATATATACCTCACAGTGGGTGAGGCTTGAGATTATTACTGGATGGATAAACAGTCAAGATAATCTATTAGGATTTACCATGCGATAGTTTTTATTGACAACTTGTCAATAATCGCAAGATGAGCAAAAGGTAAGAGCGAGCCCCTACCTTTTATTAGCTGAATATTATGCGTACGTTTTCCAGTGTCGCTTAGCAACCCGCACGCTGGGGAAGGGGGTGCCAACCGGGCGACCGACATTGAAAACGCCCTGGCGTTCTCGTAACTCTTGATAGTGCCGGTAATGGATGTGTCCCAGCCCTAGCCCGAAATCGAGCTTGTCGAGCTCGTCTTTGAGCACGTCAGACGGATAGCAGTCGCCGTACCCACCGGTGGTACTTTTATCCGAGTGGCCTACAAGCGCTTTGGCTTTCGCCAGGTCAAGGTTCTGTCTGCGAAATTGATTGATAAAGGTGTGGCGCAGACCGTGGTACGTCAGGCCGTCATCTCCCAGGCCGCAAAGCCCAAGGTAACCCCGGCTAATCTGGCTTGAGCCGAGAAACCAACGGCTCGCAACATGCCCGGGAGAAAGGTCGCCGTATACCCGAATATTGTCGAAAAGCGGAGCCTTGCCGTCTCGCTCGACAGCTTCCAGGCGTGCTTGATGAAACTCCAGGAAGCCCGACTCGATAAGCTGCCGGTGAATCGGCACCAACCTTTCCGAATCGGACGTCTTCAGCTGTTTCGACCCGCTTCGATTGATGCTGATGAGCCAGACGCCGAGTTCTTGCCGAATGTCTTCGAGCCGTAGCTGGCACAGCTCACTTAGCCTTGCGCCTGTAAAAAGGCCAAGCAGCGGCAGCCAAAACTTGTAGTCATCCAAGCGCCAGCGCGGCGGCGTGGTCAGTGTGTAGGCCGGACCGTGAAGAAGTTTCTCGATCTGGCTTGGGCTATACGTGCGCTTCCTCGGCGCCTCGGCTCCTTTGGTGCTGAATGCCAATCCGGCCGCGATATTTTCGGTGATGTAACCCTGATCATGAGCGTAGGTGACAAGGGCCCTTGCCAGCTCAAAAAACTTTTTCGCAGTGCGAGGGTTGATTGGCTCGAACTTACCGTCGCTAATGATCTTACTTAGCGGCTGGTTACGCGTGGCACGGAGGCGATGCCGGTTCTTCGGATAGCTACGCAGATGATCGCGTAGCGTGTTGAATTCAGCGCGAGTCAGCGTCTCGACTTGCCGGTGCCCGCCAAGCAGCTCGCACAGGCCTTCCAGGCGGGCCTTTGCGGTAATGCGAGTCCGCGGGTTAGCCCAGGCGCCTTCACGAATTTGCCGTTCTTCGTATTCCTTTACCAAAGCTGCGAGGCTCAACCCTGCGTTTGAACCACGCGCCGGCGAGACAATGCGATCGTTGACGGAGGGTTGCGTAAAGAGGGTTTCAAGCTTGGC
Organism: Pseudomonas sp. BAY1663; assembly: GCF_000582595.1. Lineage (NCBI taxonomy): Bacteria > Pseudomonadati > Pseudomonadota > Gammaproteobacteria > Pseudomonadales > Pseudomonadaceae > Pseudomonas > Pseudomonas sp. BAY1663. The sequence continues at coordinate 1,279 of NZ_AZSV01000065.1, read as the reverse complement.
TTTCTGCGCGTCGGGCAGAACGCTCCCGAGCGCATTCAGCAACGCGAGCGTGCCTGGATCCTGTGGCGGTGCCACAGCATCTGTCGGCGAGTTCAGCTCCGGAATCGTCTGCATAGGCTCGGTGGTTGCAGCAGAACCCAACATCCGCCGAACCAGGTCACCGATTTCCTGCATGGCTTGGGCGTAAGGATCTTGGTGATCGTCTTCCTGAAAGTAACGCAACAGCACCTTATCAACCTTCTGCAGCGTATACGTCAGCATGAGGACCGCAATGATGATGGAGCTAGTGAGCAGCTCAACCCGAAAGCTTTTCTTTTCTCTCAGATGCGCTTTCATGCACAGCGGATCAAGTTCGATAAGCATCACATAAAGCCCCGACTCCTCCTGCACCAAGAGCGCTCGATCAATGATGCGCAGCTTCAGATGCATCGCGTTGGCTTGCTGAAGATGAAAATGCAAAGCTTGCCGAGATTGCGGTAGTGCTGGGGGGATGTGCATGAGATTCCGACCCTGGTCTGGGCGGGCATGGCACAGGTATTCATAAAGCGTCATCGCTGCAAACGCAGGAGATTCTTTCGAATAGCGCCCTGGAGAGGGTGGGACTGTCTCGAGTACATCAAGGGCAGCGTAAATGTACCGGGCAGCGTCGCTCGCCACGTTCTGGTTGCTGGTTCCGAGCGGCCAGTCAAAGCGTACGAACCCGACCCCAAGCGCTTTTACCAGTGCGGGCGTTGGTGTCAGTGCGAAGAAAATTTCGCCCCCTGGCTCGTGGCTATAGAGCACTACACGCTCGGCACTCTCTTTCATCATGCGAGCGTGGGCGACCGAAAGGTCTTGGTTCGCGAGCTTCATTGGCGACGGGCGGACTTTCCAAACTCGGTCGGCGAATTTAAGAGCTTCCGCTACCGCAAGGTGAAACCTTTGGAGGTCAACCAGCAGGCGGTCAGAAAAGAGCTCGACGTAGTGCTCTGTTGCTTTGGCAAGGAAGTGCTCGAAAGAAGCATTCAGGTACTTAGCGAGATCGCGGGCCAGGGCTTCGTCGTGGCTGAGCGACCACCGGATTTGCGCAGGCAGTTTCGGGTTGGCCGCGAAATGCTTCGGGAATGTGAGGTAGTACTGGAAGCCAGAGTTGGCTTGATAGACCAGGTGGGGGACACCTGTTTTGCTTTGGCGCTTGGACATGATGGCATACCTTTTGGATTCACAGACGGACTGTGAGTAATCCAATGCCATCAAATCTGGGCTGAAACCCGCGTTCTAGACGGGTTTCAGTGTTGAA
>NZ_AZSV01000064.1:0-26369 GCF_000582595.1 Pseudomonas sp. BAY1663 | reverse complement strand
TAGCCCAGCGAATCGCATCCTTCTCCAGTTCCTCGTCCCAGCCCCACTCCAACCCGGCGCGCCGCGCCAGCGATGCGATCCAGTGGCGCACCACGCTGAGGTAATGCTGCTGGCTGAAGGGATAGAACGACAGCCACAGGCCGAAGCGGTCCGACAGGGCGATCTTGTCCTCCACGGCCTCGTTCGGATGCAGTTCGCCGTCGACCATCTGCCAGTTCTCGTTGTCGCTCTGGCGCTCCGGCACCAGATGCCGGCGGTTCGAGGTGGCGTACAGCAGCACGTTTTCCGGTGCGCGCTCCAGCGAGCCGTCGAGCACGCTCTTGAGCACGCGATAGTCGCCCTCCCCGGCCTCGAACGACAGGTCGTCGCAGAACAGCACGAACGCCTGCGGCAAGCCGACGAGCTGTTCGACCACCCGCGGCAGGTCGGCCAGATGGTCGCGCTCGATCTCGATCAGCCGCAGCCCGGACGGCGCGTACTCGGCCAGCAGCGCACGAATCAGCGACGACTTGCCGGTACCCCGCGCGCCCCACAGCAAGGTGTGGTTGGCCGGTAGACCGTCGACGAACTGGCGGGTGTTGGCCGCCAGCAGATCACGTTGGCGGTCGACACCGATCAGGTCGTCCAGGCTCAGGTCGAGGCTGACTTCGAGCGGCGCCAGATAGCCCGAGCGCGCATCGCGCTGCCAGCGTGCGGCCAGGGCCCGCCCCCAGTCGATGACCGGGGGCTGCTCCGGCAGCAGCGGTTCGATACGCGCCAGCAGACCCTCGGCACGCTGCAGAAAGGCTTTCAGCTCGACATCCATGAACGACTCCAGATACGAAGAAAAGCCCGGCCAACGCCGGGCATGAACCGAAAATGAACACGCGGGCCGATCATCCCGGGGGGGGAGCGGCGTGGCGGGCGCACCAGCCGCCACTCATAGCAGGGCTTCGATCTCGCCTGCAAGCGCCTGCGGCGCGGTGCTGGAGGAATAGCGCTTCACCTTGCGCCCCTGCTCGGCGATGAGAAACTTGGTGAAGTTCCACTTGATCGCCTTGCTGCCCAGCAGCCCCGGCGCGCGCTTCTTCAGCTCGACGAACAGCGGATGCGCGTCCCCGCCGTTGACCTCGACCTTGGCGAACAACGGAAAACTGACACCGAAGCGGCGCTCGCAGAACGCGGCGATCTGCTCCTCGCTGTCCGGCTCCTGCTTGCCAAACTGGTTGCAGGGAAAACCGAGCACCACCAGGCCGCGCTCGCCATAACGCTGCCACAGCTCCTCCAATCCCTTGTACTGCGGCGTGAAACCACATTGGCTGGCGGTATTGACCACCAACAGCACCTTGGCCGGATAGGCGGCGAGCGTCTTGCGCTGCCCGTCGATGGTGACGCAGGGGATGTCGAAAAGCGGATCGTGCATGCACGGCTCCTTGCGGCGCGGGTCAGGCCTCGCGCGGCACCAGATTGAGAGAGGCCGAATTGATGCAGTAGCGCAGCCCGGTCGGTCGAGGGCCATCGGGAAACACATGCCCCAGATGCGCATCGCAGCGCGCGCACCTGACCTCGATGCGGTGCATGCCATGACTGAAGTCGTCCAGGCTGGCGATCGCCGTGTCGCTGACCGGCTGGAAATAACTGGGCCAGCCGCAGCCGGAATCGAACTTGGCATCCGAGTCGAACAGCGGCGCGTTGCAACAGGCGCAATGGTAGATGCCCGGTGTCTTGGTGTCGTTGTACTTGCCGCTGAAGGGACGCTCGGTGGCGCCGAGCCTGCAGACCTGGAATTGCTCGTCGGAAAGCTCCTCGCGCCAGACGTCCAGCGGTTTTTCCAGCTTGTCCATCGATACACCTCCTCAGGGTCTGTTGCCGTTTCGTTGCGAACGCAGGAGAGAGGAACAGACCCCCTCTAAAAAAGGCCGATCTGTACCTTTCCCGGTGGTCGGGGCGCACGTATCATGCCTCCCTCTTCGACGCCTAGTCTGGCAGCGGGGTTTCCGACTGCCAAGGCGCCCGGGTTCATGCCAGGCGTGACCAGCCATTCCAGCGCTGGTGCGCTTTCACTTCGGGACACTCAGGATCATGCAGGTCAGTAAATCGAACAAGCTCGCCAATGTCTGCTACGACATCCGCGGGCCCGTGCTGCGGCACGCCAAACGCCTGGAAGAGGAAGGCCATCGCATCCTCAAGCTGAACATCGGCAACCCGGCACCGTTCGGTTTCGAGGCCCCGGAGGAGATCCTCCAGGACGTGATCCGCAACCTGCCCACCGCCCAGGGCTACAGCGACTCGAAAGGCCTGTTCAGCGCCCGCAAGGCGATCATGCAATACTACCAGCAGAAGCAGGTGGAAGGCGTCGGCATCGAGGATATCTACCTCGGCAACGGCGTGTCCGAGCTGATCGTGATGTCCATGCAGGCGTTGCTCAATAACGGCGACGAGGTGCTGATCCCGGCGCCGGACTATCCGCTGTGGACCGCCGCAGTGAGCCTGGCTGGCGGCAAGCCGGTGCACTACCTGTGCGACGAGCAGGCCAACTGGTGGCCGGACCTGGCCGACATCAAGGCCAAGATCACGCCGAACACCAAGGCGCTGGTGCTGATCAACCCGAACAACCCCACCGGCGCGGTCTACCCGAAGGAAGTGCTGGAAGGCATGGTCGAGCTGGCACGCCAGCACCGGCTGGTGCTGTTCTCCGACGAGATCTACGACAAGATTCTCTACGACGACGCCGTGCATGTTTCCACCGCCTCGCTGGCGCCGGACGTGCTCTGCCTGACCTTCAACGGCCTGTCGAAGTCCTACCGCGTCGCCGGTTTCCGTTCCGGCTGGGTGGCGATCTCCGGTCCGAAGCAGAAGGCGCAGAGCTATATCGAAGGCCTGGATATCCTCGCCAACATGCGCCTGTGCGCCAACGTACCGGCGCAGCATGCCATCCAGACCGCGCTGGGCGGCTACCAGAGCATCAATGACCTGATATTGCCGCCAGGCCGCCTGCTCGAGCAGCGCAACCGCAGTTGGGAGCTGCTCAACGATATCCCCGGCATCAGCTGCGTCAAGCCGATGGGCGCGCTGTATGCATTCCCGCGGATCGACCCGAAGGTCTGCCCGATCCACAACGACGAGAAGTTCGTGCTCGACCTGCTGCTGGCCGAGAAACTGCTGATCGTCCAGGGCACCGCCTTCAACTGGCCCTGGCCGGATCATTTCCGCGTGGTCACCCTGCCCCGCGTCGACGATCTGGAGCAGGCCATCGGGCGTATCGGCAACTTCCTCAAGACGTACCAGCAGTAAACCGATGGACCTGCAGATCGACGACTTCTACAAGGATGCAGCCGGCGCCCTGCTGATGCTCTATCAGGCCTTCCCGCGCAGGATCGCACTGTACGTCGAGGACCTGATCGGGCATGAGGAGCCAGACGAATTCGGCCTGCCCAGCAAGCGCCACCAGAGCTGTCTCGGCGCCCTGCTCTGGCTGGCCGAGGAAGGCTACCTGCGCTTCGAGAGCACCATCCAGTTCCAGGCGCTGGACCAGGCGGTGCTCAGCGAAAAAGGTTTCCTGCGCCTGACCCGCGGCGTGCCCGGATCTCTCGACGGCGACCCGGGCCTGCCACCCAGCGTGCAGCGTATCCATGCCAGCCTTGCCCACCAGCTCCGCGAGGCATTGAAGAGCGGCCATGGCGAGCGCATCGCCCGCCTGACCCGCCTGCTATTCGAGAACGAGTCGGGCGCAGCGTTGCGCGACAGCCTGGCCGGGCAGGCGACATAGCTTGAAATAGTCGCTCGGTTGAATAGCTCAAGGGCGAGCCTTATATAGCCTATCGTTCTTCAATTCCTACCCTGGAGTCTGCCGCAACATGATGCGCATTTTCTTGTTCCTGGCCACCAACCTTGCGGTACTGGTCATCGCCAGCATCACCCTCAAGCTGCTCGGGGTCGATCGCTATACCGGCCAGAACTACGGCAGCCTGCTGGTCTTCTGCGCGGTCTTCGGTTTCGCCGGCTCGCTGGTGTCGCTGTTCATCTCCAAGTGGATGGCGAAGATGAGCACCCGCACCGAAATCATCAGCCAGCCGCGCACCCGCCACGAGCAATGGCTGCTGCAGACCGTCGAGCAGTTGTCGCGCGATGCCGGCATCAAGATGCCGGAAGTCGGCATCTTCCCCGCTTACGAAGCCAACGCCTTCGCCACCGGCTGGAATCGCAACGATGCTCTGGTCGCCGTCAGCCAGGGATTGCTGGAGCGCTTCTCGCCGGATGAAGTGAAGGCGGTCCTGGCCCACGAGATCGGCCACGTGGCCAATGGCGACATGGTCACCCTGGCACTGATCCAGGGCGTGGTGAACACCTTCGTGATGTTCTTCGCGCGGATCTTCGGCAATTTCGTCGACAAGGCGATCCTCAAGAACGAGGAAGGCCACGGCATCGGTTACTTCGTCGCGACCATCTTCGCCGAACTGGTACTGGGCATCCTCGCCAGCATCATCGTCATGTGGTTCTCGCGCAAACGCGAATACCGCGCCGACGAAGCCGGCGCCCAGCTGGCCGGCACCAGCGCCATGATCGGCGCCCTGCAGCGCCTGCGCGCCGAGCAGGGCCTGCCGGTGCACATGCCCGACAGCCTCAAGGCGTTCGGCATCAACGGCTCGCTGAAGCACGGCCTGGCCGGGCTGCTCATGAGCCACCCGCCGCTGGAAGACCGCATCGAGGCGCTGCGCCAGCGCGGCTAAACGCGATAGCGCGGCAGCAAGGGCGACGCAAGTCGCCCTTTTCGTTTGTCTATGCTTTCGACTGCCCCGCATACAAGGAATAGCCATGCGCCGACTCATTCTCGCCTGCTGCGCCCTGCTCGCCCTGCTCGCCCTCGGCGGCTGCCAGAGCGCCTATTACTCGGCAATGGAAAAAGCCGGCATCCACAAGCGCGACATTCTCGTCGACCGGGTCGAGGATGCCCGCGATGCCCAGCAGGAGGCCAAGGAGCAGTTCAAGGATGCCCTGGAGCGTTATCGCAGCGTCGTCGAGGTACAGGGTGGCGATCTGGAGAAGCGCTACAACGCGCTCGATCGCGAATACGAGGCCAGCATGGCCAGCGCCCGCAACGTGCGCAGCCGCATCGAAGCGGTGGAGGATGTCGCCGACGCCCTGTTCAAGGAGTGGGAAGGCGAGCTCAAGCAGTACAGCAATGCCAGTTTGAAGGCTGCCAGCGCCAAGGAACTGAGCCGCACCCGCGCCGAATACCGCACCCGGCTGCAACGCATGAAGGCCGCCGAACAGCGTATCGAGCCGGTGCTCAGCGTGCTGCGCGATCAGGTGCTGTTCCTCAAGCACAACCTCAACGCCCGCGCCATCGGCGCACTGCACGGCGAATACCGCGCGCTACAGAGCAACGTCGACCAGTTGGTGGCCGACATGCAACGCGCCATCGACGAGGCGGACATTTTCATCCGCCGCCTGCAGGCCGAAGGCTGATCGGCTTATCCACGCAGGTTGGGCTGAACGAAGCGAAGCCCAACGAGCGATACTCGAGGCCATCGCGCGGCCCGGGCTTCGATGGGACGCTGGGCTTCGCCGCTGAGCGGCTCAACCCAACCTACCGCCGCAGCCGGTAAAACCGCTCTTCCAGCCGCTGTAGCCCCCGTTCGCGCATCTTCGGGTTGCGCTCCAGGACCTCCTTGGCTTCGAGCTGCTCCACTTGCCAGCTGGGTGCATACAGCGCCTTCACTTCGGCCTCAGCGACGGCAAAAGGCGGCCCGTCCATCTGCTGCTGGTCGTAATCCAGGGTGACCAGCAACTGCTGGCAATCGGCCGGAAGGATCGTCGACAGGTGCGCCGCATAACGGCGGCGCATCGGCGGCGGTAGCGCGATCAGAGCCGCGCGGTCGTAGACGCCCTGGCAGGTCGCGACATCGGCGGCGCCAAGCTCGAAGAAATCGCCGCAACGAATCTCCAGGCGCCCGAACGATAGACCCGGAAGGCGCCGGCCTGGGAAACCTCGGCTTCGAGCTGCTGCTCGGCGAAGAACGCCTCGACCGCCTTCTCGCTCAACTCCACGCCCAGCACGTTGAAGCCCTGCCCCGCGAGCCAGGCCAGGTCCAGGCTCTTGCCGCACAGCGGCACCAGCACTCCAGCGCTCCGGGAGTTCCAGCCGAGGCCAGTGACGGCGCAGCCCGGGATGGACCTGTTCGAGATGAAAACCGATTTCGTTACGGGCCCAACGCCCCTGCCAGAAGCCTGCATCCACTTTGGATTCTCCATCGTCGTGACGGCAGGCAGCTTAGCAGACCGGGCGCGCGCCCAGGCAGGCTCAGCCGGCGTAGAGCGAAGCCTCCACGTCCATCCCGGCATCGCGCATCTGCGCCAGCTTGTAGCGCAGCGTGCGGGCACTGATACCCAGGCGGTCGGCAGTCTCCTTGCGCCGACCACGCTCGGCACGCAAGGTATCGATGATCAGCTGGAACTCGCGGCGCCGCAGATCCTCGCCCAGCACCCCGCCCGCCTCGGCTATCGGTGCAGCCGGCATGGTCGCCGCAGGGGCTGGCGGCATGACCGTGGCCGACATGCTCGCCAGGCCGATCGACGCGCCCAGGCAGAGGTCATGCGGCTGGATCTGGCCGCCCTGCTGGAGAATCAGCGCCCGCTGGATGGCATTGTCCAGCTCACGCACATTACCGGGCCAGGCATGCTCCAGCAGGCAACGTTGCGCCTCGCTGGAAAGCCGTGGCGCAATCTGATGCATCTTCCTGGCGTGGCTGGCCAGCAGGCGCTCGGCCAGCGGCAGGATATCGGCCGGACGCTGGCGCAGCGGCGGCCAGGCCAGGGGGAAGACGGAAAGACGGTAGAACAGATCCTCGCGGAAACGCCCGGCGGCCACCTCCCCGGCCAGATCGCGATTGGTGGTGGCCAGTACGCGGATGTCCAGCGTGATCGGTTTGCGCGCGCCAACCCGCTCGACTTCCCGCTCCTGCAATACGCGCAGCAGCTTGGCCTGCAATGCCAGCGGCATCTCGGAAATCTCGTCGAGCAGCAGCGTGCCACCGTCGGCCAGCTCGAACTTGCCCGGCTGGCTGGCGATGGCGCCGGTGAATGCGCCCTTCTCGTGACCGAACAGCGTGGCCTCCAGCATGTTGTCCGGGATCGCGGCACAGTTGATGGCGATGAACGGCCTGGCGGCTCGCGGCGACTGCTGGTGGATGTAGCGTGCCAGCACTTCCTTGCCGGTACCCGACTCGCCGGAAATCAGCACCGTCGAATCGCTTTGCGCAACGCGTGCGGCAAGGCCAAGCAACTGCTGGCTGGCCGGTTCACAGGCCACCGGCCCCTCCGGCTCGCCAGCGCCGAGGCGGCCATTGACATGCTGCGCGAGAAGATCGAGCAGGGTTTTCGGCTCGAACGGCTTGACCAGATAATCCGCGGCACCCTGGCGCATCGCGTCGACGGCCCTGGCTACGGCGCCGAAAGCGGTCATCAGCAGCACCGGCAGTTGCGGATGGCGCTGCCGGATCACCCCCAGCAGCGCATGACCGTCCATGCCGGGCATGTTCACGTCGCTGATGACCAGGCCGAACGGCTCTTGCTGCAGGGCGGCCAGCGCCGCCTCGGCGCAATCGACGGCACGGTGCTCGTAGCCGCCCAGTTGCAGGGTGTCACCCAGCGCTTCGCGCAGCGAGCGGTCGTCTTCGACCAGCAGTATCTTGGCGGTCATGCGGGTCACTCCGGTTTCCGTTCGACGGCGATCAATGGCAGCGTCAGCAAGGCGCAAGTCCCGCGTCCCGGGCGCGAGAACAGTTGCAATTCGCTCGATGGGCCCTTGCCACCGCCTTGACCACTGCCAGCCCCAGCCCGGTGCCGGTGGCCTTGGTGGTGAAGAACGGCTCGCCGAGACGCGCCAGCGTGGCGCTATCGATCCCCTGGCCGTTGTCGCTGATGCACAAGCGCAGCATGGAACCACGGCGATAGCCATGGATTTTCAGGCGCAGGTCGCTGCCGGCAGCCTGCTGCGCATTTTCGAGCAGATTCAGCAATGCGCCGACCAGGGTGTCGCGGTTGCAGAGTAGTTCGCCGCCATGCACATCACACTGCCAACGCAAGGCCACGTCCCGCAACTGCGGCTCCGCCGCGCTCCGCAGCGCCGCCAGCAGCGCCGCCGGACTCACACGATCATCCAGCGGCAGGTCGCCACGAGCGAAAATCAGCATGTCGCGTACCTGGTGCTCCAGCTCGTGCAGGCGATCCTTCAGTCGGCCGGCGAAACGCTGCCGCTGCTCATCGGTAAGACCGCCCTGCTCCAGATGGCTGGCATAGAGCAGCGCGGTCGATAGCGGCGTGCGGATCTGATGGGCCAGGGAAGCCACCATGCGCCCCAGCGACGACAAGCGCTCATGGCGCGCCAGTTGGTCCTGCAGGCGCCGTGTTTCGGTGAGATCGGTCAGCAGCACCAGTTGGCCGGGCTCGCCGCTGAGCGAGCGCGTGGCGATCGACAGGCGCCGGCCGTTGCGCAACGAGATCTCGTGGCCATCGTCCTTGCGCGGGGCGAAGCTGCGGGCGATGACGTCACGCCATAGGGCGCCCTCCAGCGGCTCGCCGAGCAGTTCCAGCGCCACCGGATTGGCCTCGCGCACGACCCCGTGTCCATCGATCACGATGACGCCGCCGGGCAGCAGGTCCAACACGTTCTGCAGCCGCTGGGCCAGCCTTTCCTTTTCTTCGAGTTCCAGCCGGCGCTGCGCGCTGGCCTCGGCAAGCTGCCCCTGGAGCTCGGCGACATGGGCCCGCAACAGCCCCTGGGACTCGTCCAGTTGCCCGGACACCTGGCGGAACAGCTCGAGGGACTGGCTCAGCTCGAGCGCGCTGGCGGGATCGAACGGCTCTGCGGATCGGCTGGTGACGGAATTCACTGTCTCACTCGCGCCTGTCAAAAGATGGTCGGTCCCGTGACCGGAGCAATCTTCGTGCCGCCGCCAGACGCATGGAAACGCGTGAAAGCCACCGCGGCATGCAGCGGCAAGGACAGAAGTGGAAACCGATACGAAGCGAGGCCGCCTTCATGGCGGCCTCGCTGCAGAATCACCGCGAGAGTTATTCGCCGTTATCGTCGTCGCGGCGATTCATGCCGTACTTGCGCATCTTCTCCACCAGTGTGGTACGACGGATACGCAGCCGCTCGGCAGCCCGCGCCACCACGCCACCGGCATCCTCCAGGGCCTGGTGAATGAGACCCTGCTCGAGGTTGCCGAGGTACTCCTTGAGATCGAGCCCCTCGATCGGCAGCATCGCCTGGGCTTCGGGAACCGCCATCGGCGCACTGATCGCGGCACGCTCTTCCATTTCGTCATGCAGGCTGCTGGCGTACTGCTCGTCGTCGTCATCGACATGGCGGAACTTCTTCGGCAGCTCCATCACCCCGATGACGCCGTAGGGATGCATGATCGCCATGCGCTCGACGAGGTTGGCCAGCTCGCGCACGTTGCCCGGCCAGTCATGGCGGCAGAGCGACATGATGGCGGCCGAGTTGAAGCGAATCGAACCGCGCTTCTCGTGCTCCATGCGCGAGATCAGCTCGTTCATCAGCAGGGGGATATCCTCGACCCGCTCGCGCAATGGCGCCATCTCGATGGGGAAGACGTTCAGGCGATAGTAGAGATCTTCGCGGAAGGTCCCTTCCTCGATCATCTTCTCGAGGTCCTTGTGGGTCGCCGCGATGATCCGCACGTCGGCATTCTGCGTACGGTTGCTGCCGACACGCTCGAAGGTGCGCTCCTGCAGCACGCGCAACAGCTTGACCTGCATCGGCAGTGGCATGTCGCCGATTTCGTCGAGGAACAGGGTGCCACCTTCGGCCAGCTCGAAGCGTCCCGAACGCGCCGTGATCGCACCGGTGAAGGCGCCCTTCTCATGGCCGAAGAGTTCGCTTTCCAGCAACTCGGCCGGAATCGCACCGCAGTTGACCGGCACGAACGGGCCCTGGCGGCGCTTGGAATGGTAATGCAGGTTGCGCGCGACCACTTCCTTGCCCGTGCCGGACTCGCCGAGGATCAACACGCTGGCTTCGGTGTCGGCCACCTGCTGCATCATCTGCCGCACGTGCTGCACGGCGCGGCTGGTGCCGACCAGGCTGCGGAACAGGTTGGGCTCGCGCTGCCGGCCGCGCGACTTGGCCTGGTCGTACATCTCGCGATAGATCTGCGCCCGGTGCAGGGAATCGAGCAGCTTGTTGTAGCTGGGCGGCATTTCCAGGCTGGTCAGCACGCGACGGCGCACATCTTCCGGCCAATCCGCCGGAGCGGGTTCGCCGATCAGCATCAGCGGCACGTTCTCGTCCCACTTGCCCATCTGCTTGATCAATTCGACGGCACCGCCTTTGGCGGTGATTTCGCCCAGCATCACCCCGATGACGGCGCGGCTGGACTCCAGGGGAGCGACGGCGTCCTGCCATTCATTACTGGAACAGGCCAGATGATCTTCACTGAGGAAATTCAGGATGACCGCCAGGTCGCGACGGCGGTCACTATCATCGTCTATCAACAAAATCTTGGTTTCACGCCACATCTTGTTTATAGGGCTCTAAATAGGCTGAAAGAAAGCCTGCGCTCGCATCCATGGAAGAGAGACGATCACACCAACGGCAGATAACGAGTAGGTTAATGAAAAAAAATGAACTGAGTCAAATTTATGACGTGAATTAACGACTAAAGAAGAAGCAAAAAACCAACATATTGCGACATGCTCCGCTATTTCAATTCATGCATTGACGAGCAGATGGACCAAAAGCACGGGTATCGGCTCCCGCAGCACTATCGGCACAAATGCACAACAGACTGATGGCGCAATAATGCCACACTTCCGGCGATGATTTAATGCCGAATGAGCGCATGCCGGATCGGCGGCGGCAGATCAATCGGGGGAGGATGCAGCCGCAAGGTAGCGGCCGCGATGGTAGCTGGCGGCGACGATCGCGCTGTGGTTACGGGATCAACCGAACAGCTGGTAGACCTTGGCGCTTTGGCGAGAATGATTCAGCTGCAGCAATTCGTCAGCGATACGCCGTTGTTCGGTCTGGCAGGTGGTCACCAACTCGCGATAGAGCCCCAGCAATTCCTGCAGGCGCTGGCGAATCATGACTTCGTCACGCGAAGATTCCCGCATGGCCTCTTCGACGGCTTGGCGGCATTCGCGGTCGAGCAGGCTGATGGCAGCCCAGTCCTGCTGAGCCAACGCATCGCGCAATGCACTGCCGGTTTCTTCGAGGCGCTTGACGGAAGCATTCATGATCGACTCCGGGGCAGAGGCCCGTTGCGGCGGCTGTCGCCGGCCCAGCTGAAATACCGCAGCATCAGATGCTGCTGTTCCTGTATCGGCAATACCCCCTGGGCCTTTAGTCAAGAGCGCGAAAAACTTCGCGGCGCGGCCGATGCGGGCCGGAGTCGACAGCAGAGCGACAGAAACAGCGGATGCGGCGGCCAAACAGGCCACTAGTAGCGCTCGCGCAGCCCCGGTGGAACGCTGGGCGGCGCAACCGGCTCCCAGGGGCCGTCAGGGCGTCCCGAGCAGTACCAGTCGCCATCCCAGCGGTAGTACAGGCGCTCGCGATAGAACAGGTCACGCCCTTCCACGACGTAAACGCCCAGGCGATTGTCCCAGTGCGCAGCCACATGAGGCGGCGGCGCGTAGCGTGGATGGCTCTTCTGGGTCGCAGGTGGTCGCGGCGCCGGCGGTGTCTGGATGGGCGGAGGCGCAATGACCGGCCCGCTGGGTTCCGGCACACGAGGTATCGGTTTGGCCGGCGGGATTTGCCTTGAGGAATCATAGGGCGTGCCCGCACAGGCACCGAGCAGGAGCGCCAGCCCCAGCATCGCAAGCGCCTTGAGCGAAAGTGCAACAGCAGGGGCCTTCACGTTCATCCTCACGTCCGTCAGATGCCGGGTTGTCAGGGCGTATCGGCCCGGTCGATGGTCAAGCGCACTTCGGTCTGGTCGCCGGCGGTATCCAGCGTTCCGCTTTGACCCAGCCACTCGCCTTTGGTTGCGTTGCCTTCACGGGATACCCGTGCCACCAGGGTAATCTGCCCGAAGTTGGAAAGCTTCAGCGAGGGCATCATCGCATCGGCATCGCCCAGGCTGACACGGGCAGGCAGATCGGCAACCGTCAGGCGTTTGGCTGCCAGCGGAATCGCCGGTCCCGATACCGCTCGCGCGAAGACGAAGACGCTGTCCCCGGGCGAAACCTGCTTTGCGACCTCGGGATCCAGTGCAACCTCTACCTGCAGCGTGACCGCAGCGGATTCCGCTTCGGACTGCCGTGGCGAGGCGGCTGCCGGCTCGCCCATTTGCTCGCGTGCCCGGGCGATACCGCCGCGGATGGCGTCACGGGAAGGGTCTTCCTCGGGCAGGGCCGCGACCAGCCGCTCCCAGAAGCGAACGGCATCCTGATAACGCTGATCCTCGAAGGCCGCGATGCCCAGCAGCCCGAGGCTGGTCACCTCCTGTGGGTCGCCTTTGAGCGCCTCGTCGGTGAGCGCCTGCAGTTCGGCGGTCCACTGGCGGTCGCGCGCGAAATACAGCGCTTGCGCCCACTGCCCAAGCAGTTCCGGCTGGCGCCCGGCAAGCCCGACGACGCGCTCGAAAGCCTTGGCCGCATCGGCCGGTCGCTCCTGATTCATGTAGGTACGGCCGAGGAAGTACCAGGCTTCGGCAGAATCCGGCTGCGCCTGCACAGCCTTCTCGAGGCGCGCGGTCATCTCTTCGATCGTGCGCGGCTGCTCGCTGAACTGCCGCGCCAGTTCCAGCTTGTCGCTGGAACCCCAGTACATATAGAGCCCATAGGCGATGATCGGCACCAGCACCGCCACGGCCACAGGCACACTGCGCCCGAGCCTGGCGACACGCGGGGTATCGCTGCCTTCGGTATCGTCCAACAGTTCCCGCGCAGCGTCGGCACGCCCCGCCTCCATCAGCTCGGCGCTCAGCGTGCCGGCCGCGTGCTGGGCCGCCAGTTCGGCCAGCCGCTCTTCGTACAGGGCCACGTTCAACGCAGTACGGTCTTCCTCTGCCTGGGCACGACGGCCATGCAGGATGGGCAACAGCAGAAAAGCCAAGGCCACCAGCAGCAGCGCGCCGGCAGCGATCCAGAAATCGATCATGAGTCTTTTTTATCCAGCAGCTTGGCGAGGCGTTCGCGCTCGGCCTCGGAAAGAGTGTTCGAAGCCGGGGCATTCTCGATGCGGCGACGTCGAACCAGGATCGCCACGAGAATGCCGAAGCCCAGTACCAACAGCCCCGCCGGGCCATACCAGAGCAGAAGGGTCTTGGTGTTCACAGGCGGCTTGTAACGAACGAAATCGCCATACCGCGCGACCAGGTAGTCGACGATCTGGTCGTTGCTCTGCCCCTCCTCGAGCATACGGAAGATTTCCTGGCGCAGGTCCATGGCGATCGGCGCATTGGAATCGGCGATGTTCTGGTTCTGGCACTTCGGACAGCGCAGCTCTTCGGTCAGGGTGCGATAGCGTTCGCGCTCGGCCTCGTCCTTGAACTCGTAGGTATCGATGGCGGCATGGGCAGTCGCAGCGAGGAACAAGCCGAGCAGCGCAGCGCGGGTCAGTCGTTTCATTCGTCCACCAGTTGCTGATAGAGCGCAGCCAGTTGCTCGCGCCAGACGCGATCATCGATCACGCCGACGAACTTGTGGCGAATGATGCCCTGCTTGTCGATGAGGAAGGTTTCCGGCGCACCGTAGACCCCCAGGTCCAACCCGAGGGTGCCCTGCTCGTCACGGATATTCAGCTGGTAGGGATCATGGAATTCGCGCAGCCACTTCTGTGCCGCGGCGTTGTCGTCCTTGTAGTTGACGCCGTAAATCAGCACCCCCTGCTCCGCCAGCCGGTTCAACACCGGATGCTCCACCTTGCAGGCGACACACCAGGTAGCCCAGACATTGACCAGCGCCGGCTTGCCCTTCAGGTCAGCGTCGCCGATCAGGCGCTGCTCATCCTCTACCGACGGCAACGAGAATGCCGGCAGCGGCTTGCCGATCAGCGCCGAAGGCAGCTCCGACGGATCGAGGAACAGGCCTCGATAGAGAAACACTGCCACGACCAGGAAGATCGCCAGCGGCAGCAACATCAACACTCTTCTCACATCAGGCTCCTTGCGCTGCCAGGCCCAGCACTTCGCGCACCCGGGTTTTGACCTTGACTCGATAACGGCGATCGCTGGCCGCCAGCACCCCGCCCAGAGCCATCATCAGGCCGCCCAGCCAGATCCAGCGAACGAACGGCTTGATATGCACCCGCACGGCCCAGGCACCATCGCCCAGCGGCTCGCCGAGCGCGACATAGAGGTCGCGGGTGAAGCCGGGATCGATGCCAGCCTCGGTCATCGGCATCTGCTGCACGGTGTACAGGCGCTTCTCCGGATGCAGCACGGCAATCTGCCTGTCGCCATCGAGCACGCGGATGGTCGCCCTGTCGGATGTGAAGTTCGGCCCTTCGTGATGCGCCGCCCCCTCGAAGACGAAGTGGTAGCCGCCCAGCTCCAGCGACTCACCCGGCGCCAGACGCAGGTCGCGCTCGGCACTCTGGTGGCTGGTGAGTACCACCCCCATGGCGCAGGCGGCCAGGCCCAGGTGTGCCAGGTGCATGCCCCAGTAACTCGGCGCCAGGCTCCGCACGCCTTTGAGCAAGCCCTTGTGGCGGGTCTTGTCGAGCAGGTCGCGGACACTGGCGAGCACCACCCAGGCTGCCAACAGGCACACGGCCAGCACCGCCCAGTTGAAGTCGCCGAAAACCAGGGATCCGAGACCGCCAAGGATCACGCTGGTGATCAGCACCGGCGTGAGCATGCCGATCAGCCACTTCAACGGCGTGTCC
The DNA here is from genome assembly GCF_000582595.1 of Pseudomonas sp. BAY1663. NCBI lineage: Bacteria > Pseudomonadati > Pseudomonadota > Gammaproteobacteria > Pseudomonadales > Pseudomonadaceae > Pseudomonas > Pseudomonas sp. BAY1663. Next base: position 11,527 of record NZ_AZSV01000064.1, on the reverse strand, counting down.
TTCCAGCGCACCAGGATGCCGACGCCCAGCGCCAGCATCAACGCCCCCATCAGCGGGACGAACATCGCGTTGAAGTACGGTGGTCCCACCGACAGCTTGGCGCCGGAGAGCGCATCGAGCAGCAATGGATAGAGCGTGCCGAGCAGAATCATCGCCGTGGCGACCATCAGCAGCAGGTTGTTCACCAGCAGCAGCGTCTCACGCGACCACAGGCCGAAGCCTACCTGGCTCTTGACCACCGGCGCCCGCAGCGCGAACAGGGTCAGCGAGCCCCCTACCACGATCAGCAGGAAGACCAGGATGAACACCCCGCGCGCGGGATCGGTGGCGAAGGCGTGCACCGAGGTCAGCACCCCGGAACGCACCAGGAAAGTACCGAGCAGGCTCAGCGAAAAAGCGGCGATCGCCAGCAGCACGGTCCAGCTCTTGAACACCCCGCGCTTCTCGGTGACGGCCAGCGAATGGACCAGCGCGGTTCCGACCAGCCAGGGCATGAAGGAGGCGTTTTCCACCGGGTCCCAGAACCACCAGCCGCCCCAGCCCAGCTCGTAATAGGCCCACCAGGAGCCCAGGGAGATGCCGATACCGAGGAACGACCATGCCACCAGCGTCCACGGCCGCGACCAGCGTGCCCAGGCGGCATCCAGGCGGCCGCCGAGCAAGGCGGCGATGGCGAAGGCGAAGGCCACGGAGAAACCGACGTAGCCATGTAGAGCATGGGCGGATGCACGACCAGGCCGAAATCCTGCAGCAGCGGATTCAGGTCGCGGCCATCCATCGGCGATTGCGGCAGCAAGCGGTCGAATGGATTGGACGTGACAATGAGAAACAGCAGGAAACCGACGCTGATCAGCCCCATCACGCCCAGCACGCGGGCCAGCATGTCCTCGGGCAGTTGCCGGGAGAAGATCGCCACGGCGAAGGTCCAGCCAGAGAGGATGAAAGCCCAGAGCAGCAGCGACCCCTCATGGCGCCCCAGACCGCACTGAACTTGTAGTACCAGGGCAGCGCGCTGTTGGAGTTCTGCGCAACGTAGGCCACGGAGAAGTCATCGGCCATGAACGCATAGGTCAGGCAGGCGAAGGCGAAGCCGAGAAAGGCGAACTGGCCCCAGGCCGCTGGCTGGGCCACCCCCATCCACTGCCTGTCGCCGCGCCAGGCGCCGATCAGCGGAAGCGTGGCCTGGACCGCCGCCAGGCACAGCGCCAGGATCATCGCCAGATGGCCGAGCTCGGGAATCATTTCGCGTACTCCTGCTTGCCGCCCTCGTAGTGCTTCATCATGCCGCTCTTCTCGAGCGCCTGGCTGACTTCCGGCGGCATGTAGTTCTCATCGTGCTTGGCCAGCACTTCGTCGGCGACCAGCACGCCGTCGGCATTGACCCGCCCCAGCGCGACGATGCCCTGCCCTTCGCGGAACAGGTCCGGGAGAATGCCTGGTAGGTGATGGTCACCGTCTCGGCACCATCGGTGACGCGGAAGGATACGTTCAGCGAATCGTTGCTGCGCTGCACCGAACCTTGTTCGACCAAGCCGCCCGCGCGGATCCGGGTGCCCTCGGGGGCTTCACCGGCGGCGATCTGGCTCGGCGTGTAGAACAGGTTGATGTTCTGCTGCAGGGCAGACAACGCCAGCGCCACGGCGATACCGACACCGGCGAGAATCGCCAGCACGATGAAAAGACGCTTCTTGCGCACCGGATTCACTTCAACTCCTCCCGGCGCAAACGACGCGCCTCATCTTGCAGGTAACGCCGGCGAGCCAGGATCGGCAGTGCGACGTTGAGAACCAGTACCGCCAGGCTGATGCCATAGGAGGTCCAGACATACACGCCATGATTGCCCATGGCGATGAAATCGGCGAAGGATGAAAAGTTCACGCGTTATTCCCCACCAGAGACTTGACCTCGCTCTTCACCCAGCTGGCGCGCGACTCGCGGCGCAGGACTTCCAGGCGCATGCGCATCAACAGCACGGCGGCGAAGAAACAGTAGAAGCCGATCACCATCACCAGCAGCGGCAACCACATTTCCACCGGCATCGCGGGCTTCTCGGTGACCTTGAAGGTGGCTGGCTGGTGCAGGGTGTTCCACCACTCCACCGAGTACTTGATGATCGGTATGTTCACCACGCCGACGATGGCCAGCACCGCACAGGCCTTGGCGGCGCTGTCACGGTTGCTGATCGCCTGGCCCAGCGCGATCACACCGAAATACAGGAACAGCAGGATCAGCATCGAGGTCAGGCGCGCGTCCCAGACCCACCAGGCACCCCAGGTCGGCTTGCCCCAGACCGCGCCGGTGAGCAGCGCGATGAAAGTCATCCAGGCGCCGATCGGCGCGGCCTGCTGCAGCGCGACGTCGGCGAGCTTCATCTTCCATACCAGGCCGACCACGCCGGCGATCGCCAGCATCACGTAGACCGATTGGGCGAGGAACGCCGCGGGGACGTGGATGTAGATGATCCGGAAGCTGTTGCCCTGCTGGTAGTCCTCGGGGGCGAAGGCCAGCGCCCAGACCACGCCGACACCGACCAGCAGCGCCGCCGCCCAGGCCAGCCACGGCAGCCAGCGGCCGCTGATCTCGTAGAACCACTTGGGGGAGCCCAGCTTGTGAAACCATGTCCAGTTCATCGGATGACTCATCATTCAGCGAAACCCGGCACGCCAGGTCTCGACGATCACTTCACCAGCCGGATGTGTTCCCCGGCCATCGTTATGTACCGCTACTCGCCAACGCTGATCTTCAACCCGGCGGCTATCGCAAAAGGCGTAAGCGTAACCGCCAAAGCGGTCAGGCTGGCCAGCATAATAGATGACCGGTCGCCGGCAGTCCCTGCAACGCTGCCTGCAGTGCTCCGCTGCCAAGGATGAGTACCGGGATGTAGAGCGGCAGGATCAACAGCGCCAGTAGCAGACCACCGCGTTTGAGCCCCACCGTCAGGGCTGCGCCGACCGCTCCCAGCAGACTCAGAATCGGTGTCCCCAGCAGCAGCGAGATCAGTAGCACCGGCAGGGTGCCCAGCGGCAGGCCGAGCATCAGCCCAGCAACGGCGCCAGCAGAACCAGCGCCAGGCCGGAGAAAGCCCAGTGTGCCAGCACCTTGGCGAGCACCAGAAGCGCGAGGGGGTGCGGCGAAACGACCCACTGTTCGAGCGAGCCGTCCTCGAAATCACTGCGGAAAAGCCCGTCCAGCGAGAGCAGCACGGCCAGCAGCGCCGCCACCCAGACCAGCCCCGGGGAAATGGTTTGCAACAGTTGGCTTTCCGGCCCCACCGCCAACGGAAACAAAGCGATGACGATGGCGAAGAACACCAGCGGGTTGGCCAGTTCGGCCGGCCGGCGGAACAGCAGGCGCGCTTCACGTGCCAGCAAGAGAGTGAACACGCTGCTCATGCGGCCCGTTGTCCCAAATCCAGTTCACGATAGCCGGCGGGCTTTTCCGTCAGGCTGTGATGTGTGGTCAACACCACCAGGCCACCCTGTTCGCAATGGACGGCCAGGTGATGCTCCAGTTGCGCGACGCCATGCTTGTCGAGTGCGGTGAACGGCTCGTCGAGAATCCACAGCGGCGGCGGAGAGAGATAAAGGCGCGCCAGGCCGACGCGACGCTGCTGGCCGGCGGAGAGCGTGTGGCACGGCACATCCTCGAAACCGCGCAGGCCTACGGCAGCGAGGGCCTGCCAGATGGCTTCGCGGCTGGTCGGCTGATGCAGCGCGCAGAGCCAGGTGAGGTTCTCCTCCGCGGTCAGCAGGCCCTTGATGCCCGCGGCATGGCCGATCCACAACAGGTTGCGTGCCAGTTCGCTGCGTTGGGCCTCGAGCGGCTGTCCCTTGAGCAGCACGTCGCCGGCGGTCGGTTGCATCAAGCCGGAAAGCAGGCGCAGCAGGCTGGTCTTGCCGCTGCCGTTGGGTCCGGCGATCTGCAGCATCTCCCCCGGATCGAGGCGCAGATCGAGCTTGTCGAAGAGCAGGCGCCAGTCCCGCTCGCAGGCGAGCGCCACAGCTTCGAGAAAGGGAGTTGACACGCTGGCGACACCTCAAGATGAAAAGAGCCCGGCCGCTATACTCAGCGACAGCACCGGGCGGGCGGAATTATACATGGCAACCCTTGCCGCCAAAGGCCGCAAACGCGAAAGGTTGTAAGAGCATTTGAGGAAAGATGACCGAGATCAAGAGTGCGCAACCTCTGCCCCCGGCCAGCGCGCCGCGCCAAACCGTCGCGGCCAGCGAGCTGGCGCTGAAGCTGCTGCAGCCCATGCAGGGGTTGCTCAGCGCCGGCGAGAGCGCCGAGGCCGAGATCGTCAGCCTCAAGGAGGCCAGCCAGGCATTTCAGCTGGTGCTGCGCCTGACCCTGGGCAACGGGCGCCAGGCCACGTTGGAGGCCAGCAGCAGCAAGGCGTTGGCACCCGGCACCACGTATGCCATCACCGCCCTCTCCGATAGCCGCCTGCTGGCCTCGCCGCAGCCAGCCGCACGCCAACCGGTTTCCTCGCTCGACCTGCAGCAACTGCCCATTGGCAGCATGATCCAGGGCCGGGTGGTCGCGACCAGCCAACAGGCCGGGAGCGACGGCCAGACAGTGTTCAAGGTCGTGCTCAGCCTGCTCAATTCGCCATTGGCGGGGCAGAAGCTGAACATCGAGTCGAACAACCCACTGCCCCTCGGCAGCCTGCTCACCGCCCAGGTCAAAGGCAGCCAGTCGCTGGCCTTCCTGCCGCTGAGCGGACGCCTCGACCAGCTGCACCTCAGCGAGCAGCTCGGCGCCCAGCAGAACCGCCAGGCGTCGCTGGAAGGCTTGTTCAAAGCGCTGCTGGATGCCGGCAGTACGTTGCCCGAAGGGCTGCGCGGCGCCGCCGAGAAGCTGCTCGGCCTGATCCCGGACATGCAGCAACTGGGCGACGCCAAGAACCTGGCCGCCGCCCTGGCCAAGAGCGGAGTGTTTTTCGAAGCCCGCCTGCTCGCCGGGCAGACCGAGAGCCTGCATGGCGACCTCAAGGCGGCGCTGCTGCGCCTGCTGGCACAGATGCCCAACCTGCCCGGCAGCACACCACTGGCCAGCGCGCAGGCGGGTGGCGCCATCGGCCAGGCATTGCCGGCCTTCGCCCGCAACGCCCTGGGCGCGCTGGGCCAGGGCGGCTCGCGGCAATTGGCGGTCGGCTTCCCCTTGCCCAGCAAACTACCGCCCGGCCTGGAAGACGAGGCCGACCTCGAACTCCTGCTCAAACTCGCCGCTGCGGCCGTGTCGCGGCTGCAGACCCACCAGTTGTCCAGCCTGGCCCAGACCCAGGTCGGCCCGGACGGCGCCCTGCTCACCACCTGGCAACTGGAACTGCCGATGCGCGACCAGCACGATATCGTGCCGCTGCAGATCAAGCTGCAGCGCGAGGATCAACCCGCCCGGCAGGACAGGGAACCACCCGAAACCCTCTGGAAGATCGAGCTGGCCTTCGATGTATCCCCACTCGGCCCGCTTCAGGTGCAGGCACAGCTGCTGCGCGGCACCCTGTCCAGCCAGCTATGGGCGGAGCGCGGCGCCACCGCCGAACTGATCTCGACCGAACTCCCGCACCTGCGTGACCGCCTCCAGGCCGCCGGGCTCGACGTCGGCGAACTGAGCTGTCGCCAGGGTGTTCCGCCACAGGGGCCGCGCACGACGCTGGAACAACGTTTCGTGGATGAAACCGCATGAACGACCAGAATCCGCGCCAGGCAATCGCCCTCAGCTACGATGGCGTGAGCGCGCCAAGCCTGACCGCCAAGGGCGACGACGAGCTGGCCGAAGCCATCCTCGCCATCGCCCGCGAACACGAGGTACCGATCTACGAGAATGCCGAGCTGGTGAAACTGCTCGCGCGCCTGGAGCTGGGCGATGAAATTCCCGAGACGCTGTACCGGACCATCGCGGAGATCATCGCCTTCGCCTGGTATCTCAAGGGCAAATGCCCGCCCGGGTTCGACGCTGGCGGCGATACGTCGGTGGCGCCGTCGCTGCCCCTGCTCAATGGGCCCGGGCGTTGAGCGTGGTGAACGTGGTATCCGCCGCCGTCACCTGAGGGAAATCGTGCAGCTGCCAGGCGAAGTAGCCTTCGCGGAAATAGAACACCCGCTGATAACCCCAGGCAACGGCCATCCGCGCCGCCTGCGCGCTGCGCGGGCAGACTTCGCTGTCGCAGTAGATCACCAACGGTAGCTCGCGCGGCCATTGCGCGTCGGCCAGGCTGGCGAAATCGCTGGCCAGGTCGAAGTGCACCGCGCCTTCGACGTGCCCCCACAACCATTCGCGGCCGGGACGCACGTCGATGAACACGGCCCCCAGCTCATGCAGGCGCTTGGCCTGGAAGACATTGACGGTCAACGCGCCGTCGACGTCCCGCGGCGCTTCCCCGGCCTGCAGCCCAAGCGGAACGATGAAAAGCATCAGGATCAGAACGCGCCGCATATCGCCCTCCTCGCCCCAAGGCGGAACCGGTCGGGCCCGGCGACATCCGGTCCCTACTGGTTGGAAGGTGACAGCTGGCGGAGGTTCCGGCCGCAGGGGCCTGGATGGGCATTTTTGCGACGGAGCCGACAGCGGCTCGACGAGAGGCTCAGGGCTTCTTGCGCGCCTGGTGCAGCTTGCTCATCAGTTCGGCCTCCGATTGCGAGAGGCCGCAGGATTGCGTCAGATCGTCGACGCTGGCGCCCAGGCCCACCAGCTTGGCGGCCTGGGAAAAGGAGAAATTGTTGGGATCGCGCTGCTCCAGCTGGCTGAGCTTGTCCGGCAGCGGCGCGACCAGGCGGCCCAGCTCGCGCAGTTCGTCGCCCATGCGCACGCTGCCTTCGAGATAGGTGTCCAGCCGGTTGCTCAGCTCCTTGAGGCGTTTGTCACGCACGGCATCGCGCTGGCTCTGCTGCTCCGCCAGCAACCGCTGCCGCTTGAGCAGCCACAGGCAGAAGCCCAGCAGCCCAAGGCAGCAGAAGGCCAGCGCAACCAGCGATGCGACCAGCGACGCGATCAGCATGTATCAGATGCTCTCAAGTTCCGCCCATTCTTCTTCGCTCATCATCTTGTCGAGTTCGACCAGAATCAGCAGCTCGCCGTTCTTGTTGCACACACCCTGGATGAACTTGGCCGACTCGTCGTTACCGACGTTCGGTGCGGTCTCGATCTCCGACTGACGAAGATAGACCACCTCGGCCACGCTATCGACCATGATGCCGACCACCTGGCGATCCGCCTCGATGATCACGATGCGGGTGTTGTCCGATACCGGCGCCGGCGCCAGGCCGAAGCGCTGGCGGGTATCGATCACCGTCACCACGTTGCCGCGCAGGTTGATGATGCCCAGCACATAGCTCGGCGCCCCCGGAACCGGCGCGATCTCGGTATAGCGCAACACTTCCTGAACCTGCATCACGTTGATGCCGTACGTCTCGTTGTCCAGACGGAAGGTTACCCATTGCAGGACAGGATCATCGGAACCCTGCGCAGACGTCATCTTCATAGCCCCACCTTCTTCAAATACCGCTATGGCGGTCGATTCCATCGTTCCGGATCGCGCCACCCGGCGCGCCCGTCGTTTATCTGGTTCAGTGTGCCTGGCGCGGCACGGCCTTCAATTGCCTGGTGGCGCCGCTGGCGATCAGTTCCGCCAGCGCCGTCACATCGACCAGCGCGCACATGTGCTCGATCACCGTGCCGGCGAGCCAGGGCCGCTGGCTACGCTGGGTGCGCCACTTGACCTCGCGCGGTTCGAGGCGGATCGAACGGCTGACCTGATGCACCGCCAGCCCCCACTCGTAGCCCTGTACCGAGATCACATATTGCAGCCCTTGGCGGAAATCGTCGCGGTAGCGATCGGGCATCACCCAGCGCGCGGTATCCAGCACCTTCAGGTTGCCGGCCTGGCTCGGCAGTATGCCGAGAAACCAGTCAGGCTGGCCGAACAGTGGCGTCAGCTCCTGTCCGGCCAGCGGATAAATCGAGCCCAGGCAGACCAGCGGTACCGCCAGCGTCAGGCCGGCCACGTCGAACAACAGGCACTCGAAGGGCTCCTCGCCCCACTCCGGCAGGGCTCCGGCCTTGAGCGGCGGCTCGCCGGCGCCGCGCGGCACGGCATCGAGCTCGACAACCGGCTCCACCAGCGCCACGGCAGGCGCCGCCAGCTTCTCGGGTTCGGCAGCCATGGCCACTTCGGGCTGGACCACTTCGAGCGGTGGCCGCGGCGCATCCCGGTGGGTATCACGCAGCCGCTCCTCGAGTACGGCCGCCTGGAACTCGTCCTGGCTGACCGATTCCGCCAGCTCGATGGCCGCATCCTGCAACAGCGCGTCGAGATAGGACTGCAGCGCCTGCTGGGATCGCGTTTCGGTTAGGACGCTACGACTCATGGAAGCAACTCGTGATGAAAATCTGAACAGGCTATCGGCTGCGTGGGCGACAAACTTGAGCCGCCGCCATCACCATCTCAAGCCACCTGCGGCGAGGGCTGCATCGCCAGCAGATGCTTGAGCAGCGCCCGGTAGGCGAGTACCGCGCGGCTCCCCGCATCGAACTGCGACGGCGTCAGGCCGGCGCGGCTGGCGTCGCGCAGGCGCGTGTCGATGGGAATGAAGGCGGGCCAGAGATTGTCCGCATAGCCTGCGCGCAGCACCTTCAGCGTATTCATCGAAGCCTGGGTCCGGCGGTCGAACAGCGTCGGCACGATGGCATAGGGCAGCGCCTGCTTGCGCGAACGATTGACCATCGCCAGCGTACCGACCATCCGCTCGAGGCCCTTCATCGCGAGGAACTCGGTCTGTACCGGAATGATCAGCTGCTGGCTGGCGGCCAGCGCATTGACCATCAGCACCCCCAGCAGCGGCGGGCTGTCGATGATCGCGTAGTCGAAGTCCTGCCACATCTGCGACAGGCTCTTGGCGATGACCAGGCCCAGACCGCTCTGCCCGGGCGACTGGCGCTCCAGGGTGGCCAGCACGGTACTCGAGGGCAGCAGCGAGATGCGCTCGTGGCTGGTGGACAGCAGCAGTTGCCACGGCAATCCCTCGGGGACGGTGCCCTGATGCTGGAACAGGTCGAAGACGCTGTGATCGAGGTTGTCCGGATCATGCCCGAAATAGCTGGTCATCGACCCATGCGGATCGAGATCCAGCACCACGACCCGCTTGCCGGCATCGGCGAGCAACCCTGCCAGCGCGATCGACGTGGTGGTCTTGCCTACCCCGCCCTTTTGATTGGCTACAGCCCAGACTCTCATTGCTCAGTTCCACCCGGCTCGAAGCTACCGGCTTTGTCGTGCCCGCGATGGCACGACGACGGTGTTTTGACGACTGCGCCCGCGGCGCCTACATGGCCGCAGCCGGTGCAGTTTGTGTGCCAGCCCGGCGCAAGGTCGCATCCGGCTTGGCATTGCTGCTGCCCACGCCGCTGACGCTGCGGCGCACGTCGAGGTTGCGCGACACCACCAGGACGACCCGGCGGTTGCGCGCCCGGCCCTCGGCGGTCGCGTTGTCCGCCACCGGCTGGTACTCGCCATAGCCCACCGCAGCGAGGCGCGAGGGATTCACCCCCTGTGCCGCGAGCATGCGCACCACGCTGCCGGCGCGCGCGGCGGAGAGTTCCCAGTTGGTCGGAAACTTGTCGGTGCTGATCGGCAGGTTGTCGGTGAAGCCCTCGACGTGGATCGGGTTGTCGAAGGGAGCCAGAATCCCGGCGACCTTCTCGATCAGCGCGAAGGCCTGATCGTTGGGCAAGGCATCGCCGCTGGGAAACAGCAGGCTGGAGTTGAGTTCGATCTCCACCCATAGCTCGTTGCCGCGCACGATCAGTTGCTCCTTGCCGATCAGGTCGCCGAAGGCCTCGCGCATGCTCCGGGCGATGCTTTCCAGCGGGTCGAGAACCAGCTCGCTGGTCGTCGATGCCTGTCCGGCGAGGTCGTCGGAAACATTCGGCTCGGTCGTCCGCGGTCGCTCCTCGCCTATCGGAATGGGTTTCACCGAGCGATCGACCTGATTGAAGACGCCGACCAGCGAGTCGGAAAGAATCTTGTACTTGCCTTCATTGATCGAGGAGATCGAATACATCACCACGAAAAAGGCGAACAGCAGCGTGATGAAGTCCGCGTAGGACACCAGCCAGCGTTCGTGGTTGTCGTGCTCTTCCGGCTGTCTGCGTCTGGCCATGGCCGGTCAGTCCATGAAGCCTTGCAGCTTCATCTCGATGGAACGCGGGTTCTCGCCCTCGGCGATGGACAGCACGCCCTCCAGCAGCATCTCGCGATAGGCCGTCTGGCGCTGCACGATGCTCTTGAGCTTGTTGCCCACCGGCAGCACCAGCAGGTTGGCGAACGCGACGCCGTAGATGGTGGCGACGAACGCCACGGCGATACCGTCGCCCAGCTGGCCGGGGTCGGCCAGGTTGCCCATGACGTGGATCAGCCCCATCACCGCGCCGATGATACCGATCGTCGGCGAGTAGCCGCCCATGCTCTCGTAGACCTTCGCCGCCCGCAGGTCGCGACTTTCCTGGGTGTAGAGATCCACCTCGAGGATGCTGCGGATCACCTCCGGCTCGGCACCGTCGACCAGCAGTTGCAGGCCCTTGCGCGCGTACGGATCGGGCTCGGTCTCGGCGACCGGCTCAAGCCCGAGCAGCCCTTCCTTGCGCGCGGTGTTGCTCCAGGCGGTCACCATGAGGATGCCGCGCGCCAGGTCGATGCGTGGCGGAAAGAAGATCCAGCGGATGATGTTCACCGCCCGGATGAACACCGAGATCGGCGTTTGCAACAGCACGGCGCCCAAGGTGCCGCCGAGCACGATGAGCGCCGCCGGCCCGTTGACCAGGGCCGATATGTGGCCGCCTTCGAGGAAATTGCCGCCGACGATGGCGACGAACGCCAGCACCAGCCCGATGAGGCTGAGCACATCCATCAGATACACGCCTCGGCCAGATTGCGGCCGATATCGTCGAGGCCGTAGACGGCGTCGCTGAGATTGGCCTTGACCACGGCCATGGGCATGCCATAGATCACGCAACTGGCCTCGTCCTGCGCCCACACCTGGCTGCCGCTCTGCTTGAGCAGACGCGCGCCCTCGCGGCCATCGGCACCCATGCCGGTCAGGACCACCGCCAGCACCTTGTCATGGAACGACTTGGCCGCCGAGCCGAAGGTGACATCGACACAGGGCTTGTAGTTGAGGCGGTCGTCGCCCGGCAGGATGCGCACGGCACCACGCCCGTCGATCATCATCTGCTTGCCACCCGGCGCCAGCAGCGCCAGGCCCGGACGCAGCACGTCACCGTCCTCGGCCTCCTTGACCCGGATGCGGCAGAGCTTGTCCAGGCGGTCGGCAAAGGCCTTGGTGAAGGCCGCGGGCATGTGCTGGATCAATACGATGGGCGCCGGAAAACTGGCCGGCAGTTGGGTCAGCACGCGCTGCAGCGCCACCGGCCCGCCGGTGGAGGTGCCAATGGCGACCAGCTTGTAGGCCTTGCGCTTGGGCGCGACGGCGCGCGCGGGTGCCGGTGCCGGTGCCGCCGCAGCACCGGG
>NZ_AZSV01000063.1:0-26908 GCF_000582595.1 Pseudomonas sp. BAY1663 | reverse complement strand
CGCCTTGGCGGGCGCGGGCTTGGCTGCCACGGTGGGTTTGGCTGCGGCGGCAGGCTTGGCCGGCGCAGCCGGAACAGGCGCGGCGGCCGCGACACTGGCGGGTTCGAACTTGCCCTTGCCATGCAACTGGTCGAGCAGCGCCTCGAATTCGTCGTCGGTGATATGGTCGCCCGCGGGATTGCCGGCCGGCTCGGCCGCAGGCTCCGCTGCCACGGCCGCCGTCGCAGGCTCGAACTTGCCTTTGCCATGCAACTGGTCGAGCAGCGCCTCGAACTCGTCGTCGGTGATCTCGTCGCTGGCCGGCGCCGAAGCGGGCTCCAGCTCGGCCGCCGGAGCCGCGCTCGGCGCGGCGGAGAACTGCCCCTTGCCATGCAGCTGGTCGAGCAGCAATTCGAATTCGTCGTCGATGATCTCATCGGAGGAGGAATCCGGAGCAGCCGCCACAGCCGTCTCCTCGACGACCGGCTCGATCGCATCGAGCAACTGCTCGAACTCGTCATCGGCGGCATCGGCAACCGGCTCCGGCACGGAAGCCGCTGCCGCTTGCTCGGCGGACGCCGGCTCGGCCAGGCGCGACAGGGCCGCGAGCAGTTCGGGCGAAGCCGGGGTCGGTTCGACGCGCTCGCGCACCTGGGCGAACATCGCATTCACCGCGTCCAGCGCCTGCAGGACGACGTCCATCAGTTCGGAATCGACGCGCCGCTCGCCCTTGCGCAGGATGTCGAAAACGTTTTCGGCGATGTGGCAGCACTCCACCAGCTCGTGAAGCTGGAGGAAACCTGCGCCGCCCTTGACCGTGTGAAAACCGCGAAAAATCGCATTGAGCAACGCCATGTCATCGGGGCTGCTCTCCAGCTCCACGAGTTGCTCTGACAATAGTTCGAGAATCTCGCCGGCCTCTACCAGGAAGTCCTGGAGGATTTCTTCATCGGCGTCGAAGCTCATATTCGCATCCCCTAAAAGCCCAGGCTTGAAAGCAGATCATCGACATCGTCCTGGCCGGAAACGACATCCTCACGCATATCGGCATGCATCTGCGGACCTTCACCCTTGGAAGGTTCTTTTTCTTCTTTTTGCTCTTTTTGCTTCAACTGCTCGGCACGCAACTGGGCGTGGTCATGCTGGATGCCGGCGAAACGATCCACCTGCCCGGCCATCAGCACCAGGTTCAGCAGGTTGCTCTCCAGCTCGGTGATGAGCCGGGTGACCCGCTTGATCACCTGTCCGGTGAGGTCCTGGAAATCCTGGGCCAGCATGATTTCGCGCAGGTTCTGCGACAGCTGGCTGCCGTCGTTCATGCTGCGCTTGAGAAACTGATCGATGCGCGGGACCAGCTCGCGGAACTCGTCGGCCTTCATGTCGCGGCGCATGAAACGCTGCCAGTCGGCCGTCAGGCTCTGGGCCTCGTAGCTGACGTAATTGACCAGCGGCACGCACTCCTCGACCAGGTCCATGGTGCGATTGGCCGCTTTCTCGGTCATTTCCACCACATAGGACAGGCGATCGGTGGCGTCGGTGATCTGGGAAGACTCTCGCTCGCCCCCGCAGGTGTCGATCTCCAGCTTGACGATGGCGCTGTGCAGTTCGCGGGTCAGCTTGCCGACTTCCTGGTACAGGCCGCGGTCGCGCGCCTGGTTGAGCTGGTGGATCATCAGCACCGCCTCGTCGAAACGACCCTGCTCGAGGCAGTCGACCAGTTGGCGGGCGTGGGACTTAAGGGTCTGTTCGAACTCGCTCATGCTGTCATCTTGGTGCGCCATAGTGCCCTCGCGGCGTTACATCAGCCGTTGACGCGCTCGAAGATCTTTTCGATCTTTTCCTTCAGCACCTGGGCGGTGAAGGGCTTGACGACGTAGCCGTTGACCCCGGCCTGGGCCGCTTCGATGATCTGGTCGCGCTTGGCTTCGGCCGTCACCATCAGCACCGGCAGGTGCTTGAGACGCTCGTCGGCGCGCACCGTGCGCAGCAGGTCGATGCCACTCATGCCGGGCATGTTCCAGTCGGTGACGAGAAAGTCGAAGCTGCCGCTCTTGAGCATCGGCAACGCGGTGGTGCCATCATCCGCCTCGGCGGTGTTGGTGAACCCCAGGTCACGCAAGAGGTTCTTGATGATCCGTCTCATCGTCGAGAAGTCATCGACGATGAGGATTTTCATGTTCTTGTCCAAGTCGACCTCCGTAAGTCCCAAAATGCCTCAGCAAACCGAGCACGTCGTACCGCAATAATCGTCAATGGGCGCGCCATTCGCCGAGGCGCGCCCGCAACCGCGCCGCACATTGGCTGTGCAGCTGGCTCACACGCGACTCGCTGACCCCGAGCACCTGACCGATTTCCTTCAAATTCAGCTCTTCGTCGTAATACAGCGACAACACCAGCTTCTCGCGCTCCGGCAGGTTGGCAATGGCATCGGCCAGGGCCTGCTGGAAACGTTCGTCTTCGAGATCGCGAAAAGGCTCCGGATGGGTGCTGCCGGCATCTTCCTGGAGATCGCCGTGCTCCCCTTCCTGCAACAGATCGTCGAAGCTGAACAGGCGGCTGCCCAGCGTGTCGCCGAGGATGCCGTAATACTCATCGAGACTCAGCTTAAGTTCGGCCGCAACCTCATGATCTTTAGCGTCGCGCCCGGTTTTCGCCTCGATGGCGCGAATCGCCTCGCTGACCATGCGTGAATTGCGGTGCACCGAACGCGGCGCCCAGTCCCCCTTGCGCACCTCGTCGAGCATGGTCCCGCGGATGCGGATACCGGCGTAGGTCTCGAAACTGGCCCCCTTGCCGGCGTCGTATTTCTTGGCAGCTCCAGCAATCCGATCATCCCGGCCTGGATCAGATCGTCCACCTGCACGCTGGCGGGCAGACGCGCCAGCAGGTGGTAAGCGATTCGCTTGACCAGCGGGGCGTACTGATCGATCAGGCGGTACTGCGCATCCTTTGCCTGAGCCTTGCTGTAATACATAGCGAATCCGGCACCTGTCATTCTTGGGTTTCTGAGGCCGGCCTGATCAGGCGTTCGACGAAGAACTCGAGGTGGCCGCGCGGCGTCGCCGGCAGCGGCCAGGTGTCGATCTTCTGCGCGATAGCCTTGAAGGCCAATGCACACTTGGACCGCGGATAGGCCTCGTAGACTGCACGCTGCTTCTGCACGGCCTTGCGCATGGCCTCGTCGTAGGGAACGGCGCCGACGTACTGCAGCGCCACGTCGAGGAAGCGTTCGGTGACCTTGGTCAGCTTGGCGAACAGGTTGCGCCCTTCCTGCGGGGCGTGGGCCATGTTGGCCAGCACGCGGAAACGATTGATGCCGTAGTCGCGGTTGAGCAGCTTGATCAACGCATAGGCATCGGTGATCGAGGTCGGCTCGTCGGTAACCACCAGCAGCACTTCCTGGGCGGCGCGGACGAAGCTGACCACCGCATCGCCGATGCCCGCGGCCGTGTCGATGATCAGCACATCGAGATCGTCGCCGATCTCGCTGAACGCCTGGATCAATCCGGCGTGCTGCAGCGACGACAGCTGCACCATGCTCTGCGCACCGGAGGCGGCCGGCACGATGCGGATGCCACCGGGCCCCTGGATCAGCACGTCGCGCAGATCGCACTCGCCGGCGATCACATCGGCCAGGGTACGCTTGCTGGTCAGGCCCAGCAGCACGTCGACGTTGGCCAGCCCCAGGTCGGCATCGAGCAACACCACGCGCCGGCCAAGGTCGGCCAGTGCCAGCGCCAGATTGACCGACACGTTGGTCTTGCCGACGCCACCCTTGCCGCCGGTCACCGCAATCACCTGTACGGGATGCATACCCATGTTCACACGCCTATATCTTGCTGGGGCCACAAGGCCGTCGATGCGCCCGGATCGAACGCATCTGATTTATTCGAATACCGCTGTCTCACGCTTATCCAGCCCGCCGCGAGGAATCGTTGTACAAGCCGGCGAACATATCGGCCATCGCCTCCTCGCTCGGCTCCTCGCCGGACTGCAGGCTCACCGCCCGACTGACCAGTTGATGACTGCGCGGCAGATGCAAGTCATCCGGAATACGCGGCCCGTCGGCGAGGTAGGCTATCGGCAGATGCTGGCTGATCGTTAGCCCGAGTACATCGCCCAGGCTGCCGGCCTCGTCCAGTTTGGTCAGGATACAACCTGCCAGGCCACAGCGCCGGTAGTTGTGCCAGGCGGCCTTGAGCACCTGGCTCTGGCTGGTCGCAGCCAGCACCAGATAATTCTTCGCTTTCACACCGCGGTCGGCCAGCGCCTCGAGCTGCATGCGCAGCGTCGGATCGCTGGCCGGCAGGCCGGCGGTATCGATCAGGACCACCCGCTTGCGCGCCAGGGGGGCCAGGGTCTTGCTCAACGGCTGGCTCGGGTCCAGCTGCACCACCGGCACGTCGAGAATCCGGCCGAGGGTCTTGAGCTGTTCCTGGGCGCCGATGCGGTAGTTGTCCATGCTCGCCAGGGCGATGTTCTGCGCGCCGTACTTGAGTACGTAGCGTGCCGCCAGCTTGGCCAGCGTGGTGGTCTTGCCGACCCCGGCCGGGCCGACCAGGGCGATCACGCCACCCTCTTCCAGCGGCTCCTGCTTGCTGACCTTGATCGCCTGGGCCAGGTGCGCCAGCAGCATGCGCCAGGCCTGGCGCGGCTCGCTGATGGCGGCGACCTTGTCCAACAGGCTGCGCGACAGCTCGGCCGGCAGGCCGAGGCGCTGCAGGCGCCGCCAGAGGCTGGCCTGCTGCGGCCGGCGGCTCTGCTCCTGGCCCCAGGCGATCGAACCGAGCTGCACCTCGATCAGTTCGCGCAGGCCGTGCAGTTCGGAATACATCGCCTCGACCGCGCGCGGGTCGAACGTCGCGGGAGCGGCGGCAGCCGGCTCGGGTTGCGGCATGGCCGCTGCGACGGGCTTCTCGTCAAGCAGTTGACGGCCCTGGTCCTTTCCGCGCCCAGACGCGCCCAGCTCCGCATGCGCGCTGGCGAGGCGCGCCTGGGTCTTGCGCAGCTCGGCTTCCAGGGCCGGGTTCGGCTGCTTGGCCGCCGGCGCCGATTGCATCGGGTAATCGAGCACAGCGGTCAGCTCGACGCCACCGGCGACCCGGCGATTGCCGATGATCACGGCATCGGCGCCCAGCTCGTCGCGCACCATTTTCATGGCGATGCGCATATCGGCGGCGAAGAAACGTTTGACCTGCATGGCCTGTACCCTCGATTAATTCTGACCCACCGTCGAAACGATGGTGACCTGCTTGTTGTCCGGTATTTCCTGGTAGGCCAGAACATGAATGTTCGGAACCGCCAGCCGGGCGAAGCGCGACAGCATCGCCCGGATCGGCCCGGCCACCAGCAGGACCGCCGGCTTGCCGAGCATTTCCTGGCGCTGTGCCGCTTCTACCAGGGACCGTTGCAGCTTCTCGGCCATGCCCGGCTCCAGCAAGACGCCATCTTCCGAACCCTGACCGGCCTTCTGCAGGCTATTGAGCAAGATCTGTTCCAACCTGGGCTCCAGAGTGATCACAGGCAGCTCCGGCTCTAGTCCCACAACGTTTTGCACGATTGCCCGGGACAAGGCGACGCGTACCGCGGCGACCATCGCGGCGGGATCTTGACTCTTGCCGGCGACATTGGCGATGGCCTCGGCAATGGTGCGGATGTCGCGCACCGGCACCTGCTCCTGCAACAGCGCCTGCAGGATCTTCAGCAGCGTCGACAGCGAGACCATGCCCGGCACCAGCTCCTCGGCCAGCTTGGGAGAACTCTTGGCCAGCAGTTGCAGCAATTGCTGGACCTCCTCGTGCCCCAACAGTTCGTGGGCGTGCTTGTGCAGTACCTGGTTGAGATGCGTGGCGACCACGGTGCTGGCATCCACCACGGTATAGCCCAGCGACTGCGCCTGATCGCGCTGGCTGGCCTCGATCCAGACCGCCTCCAGGCCGAACGCCGGGTCCCGGGCGGCAATACCGTTGAGCGGGCCGAACACCTGGCCGGGGTTGATCGCCAGTTCCCGGTCCGGATAGACCTCCGCCTCGGCCAGGCTCACGCCCATCAGGGTCAGACGGTAGGCATTGGGCAGCAGGTCGAGGTTGTCGCGGATGTGCACCGATGGCATGAGGAAGCCCAGGTCCTGCGACAGCTTCTTGCGTACCCCCTTGATCCGCGCCAGCAGTTGCCCGCCCTGGTTGCGGTCGACCAGCGGGATCAGCCGGTAACCGACCTCCAGGCCGACCATGTCCACCGGCGTGACGTCGTCCCAGCCCAGCTCCTTGGTCTCGGCCGCGCGCTGTGCCGGCAGCATGTCCTGCTGCTTCTGGACTTCCTGCTCGGCCTGCTGCTTGAGCTGCTTCTGGCGATGCCAGATCCAGTAGGCACCGGCGGCGGCCACGAAGCCCAGGCCGAGGAACGAAACGTGCGGCATGCCCGGCACCAGGCCCATGGCGATCAGGATCACCGCCGACACCGCCAGCGCCTTGGGCGAGGCGAACATCTGCCGCTGGACCTGCTTGCCCATGTCCTCGGAACTGGTGACACGCGTGACCATGATCGCCGCAGCGGTGGACAGCAACAGCGAAGGAATCTGCGCCACCAGGCCATCGCCGATGGTCAGCAGCGCGTACACCTTGCCGGCATCGCTGAAGCTCATACCGTGCTGCGCCATGCCGATGCCGATACCACCGAGCAGATTGATGAACAGGATCAGCAGGCCGGCGATGGCATCGCCGCGCACGAACTTGCTGGCACCGTCCATGGAACCGTAGAAATCCGCCTCGGAAGAAACCTCGGCGCGGCGCTGCTTGGCCTCGGCCTGGTCGATCAGGCCGGCATTGAGGTCGGCATCGATCGCCATCTGCTTGCCCGGCATCGCATCCAGGGTGAAGCGTGCGCTCACCTCGGAGATACGCCCGGCACCCTTGGTCACCACCACGAAGTTGATGATCATCAGGATCGCGAACACCACCACGCCGACCACGTAGTTGCCGCCGATGACCACCTCGCCGAACGCCTTGATCACCTGGCCGGCCGCATCGCCGCCATCGTGCCCGTGGATCAGCACCACCCGGGTCGAGGCCACGTTCAGTGCCAGGCGCATCAGCGTGGCCACCAGCAGGATGGTGGGGAACACCGCGAAATCCAGCGGGCGCAGCGCGTAGACGCTGACCAGCAGCACGACGATCGACAGCGCGATATTGAAGGTGAACAGCACGTCCAGCAGGAACGGCGGCACCGGCAGCATCATCATGCCCATCATCACGAGCAGCAGCAGCGGCACCCCGAGGTTGCCACGGCCCACGCCCGTCAGGCTGTTGCGCATATTGATGAGTTGCGTGCGATCCAACGTAGCCCCCGGCGATACAGAACGGATTCTTGACGCGAAACGCGCCTGCCGGGGGTATAGCAAGAAGGGGTCCAACTTTTCCGGCGGCGGCAGCTGCAAGTCCCTGCTGCAGGCAAGCAGGCCGACATCATCGAAAAACCGGAAGGGAATGAAGCTTTCGGATCTCCATGCCCGCACGAACCAAAAACCAATACCGCCTAACGCCTGAATTAAGCCGCGCCGCGAAGCGGCGTCAGCTTGAATGAATTGTTAGGCGACTCCTACTTGACTTCGATCCCGGCTGACCGTGCGAATGCAACGTAGTCTTGGGCGGTGTTTTGATCATGCACGATCCGCCATTTCCCATTTTGTAGCTGGAAAACATATACAAGCCACGTACTAAACGGCTCATCTTCCAGCTTGGCTTGGTACTGATACTTGATAAGCGCCATTGCCATATCCGTTCCAACCACCTTATGAACCACTTCTCCTTTCCAAACCCAGTTGGGGTCTTTGAACCATTGCTCATGGATTGCGATTAGCTCTGATCGCTTTGTAAAGGCGTGTCCATTTTGAACAACAGTGTAGAGGGTGTCGTCGAGCGTGAGATTTTCTTTGAAGGCACTAATATCACGGGATGCTATTGATGCAAGATGACTTTGGAGTGCTTGATCAAAATCCGGTTTCATGGCTGTACGTTGCTCGCAGGAGGTGACTAAGAAGCTTAGGGCGGCTAAAAGCAAGCATGCCCCGAGGTTTTTCATGCGATTGAGCCGCTTGATGAGTGCGTTCATATGTCTCCAAGAGTGCAAGAACACTTCAATGAGTCGCCTAACGTTTGGTTAAGGGGCGGGCTTTAGCCCGTCCCAGTGAGCGGAGCGAACGACTTGAACCATTTGTTAGGTGTGCCGGCTGCGGGTTATCAGCCTACTTTCCCTTTGCCAATTGCATACCCTATATATGTTGTTACAACGGGTAGGATCAGCTTCCAGTACTCCACTATGTCAGTTTTCATTACCCCGTCGACACACATGTATACAAAGCCGGAAGCTATAACGAAAATTGTTACTAGAAAAACCAAGAAATTTGCAGAAAACAACGTTTCAAGCCACTTTTCTTTAAGGGCTATGTTTAGCTTGTTGTTTTCTTGGTGGTAATCCAGTTGAACCTTGATATGCTCTTTATCTATGCCTGTATTTTGAAGTGTCGGCACCTCAATTCCGGTTTTGGCCATCACTCGGACTCCTTGAGATAAAATGTATACTCAAGGCCATAGGAGGATTTCTCCCCTCTCATAGAGACGCGGAAGCTTACGTATAAAGCCCGACCATTTAAATTTCCGACTTTCACCGGCCTTGCTGGGCCGTACCCAATACCTGTCGGCTTTTTGAATATCATGGCAATAGTATTTTCGCCTAATACCTCCAAGCTTATTCCAGATTCTTCGTCATCCATGGAAATGCGGAAGACAACTTCCATCAATGGGGTTTCGGATATAACAAATTTAGTGTCTGATAGGTCTGGGCTTGTTAATGTTCCGGACTCATATACTTCGTATTCACCGCAATATATCTTCACTTTGCTTCCATACTATGGTTGAGGTTTGTAGGTTCAGAAAGCACCTAACGCTTGGTTAAGGGGCCGGCGTTAGCCGGTCCCGAGTGAGCGAAGCGAGCGATTTGAACCATTTGTTAGGCGTTTTTGAATAATTTCATTTCTACGTATGAGAGAAATAGCGGAGCAGTAATGATAAAAATTATTGCTGCCGAAACCGAGTAGTGCATTGCAGTTGATTTGTAGATTGCAAGGCATAGGAAGTAAATTGAAATTATCAGTGTGGCAAAAATTTCCTTCTTGTATTTAGATAAAATAACACGGTCATGGCAATTGATATGGCGACTACTGTAATGATGAATCCGGTTGATCCGTAACTTAGATCTCTTGCAGTTAATTTTGAACTAATCAATGGGTAGCTGAGTGCGAGCACACTGAAAAATATGCACGCAATCCAGCTTAGGATGTCTGAAGCTTTGAATGTGATTTTTATGGCTGTTGAGATCATATTTGCCTAACGCCGCGCTCTGCGGAAATTTAGGAGCGCCAGCGAATAGATTTTCCGTAGCAGCGCCTTGTTAGCTTTCAAACTCAGCCTCTTTTAACTTAATGAGCTCTAGTATCTTCTTTGTGTCAATTAAAGGGCTGCCAGTAGTAAAGCTTGACTCGATTGGCCCCTTTTTCTTAGATAAATCTGCATGCAGGTGGTCCGGGCCATAATTGACATTGTGATGATTAGCGGAATCAATACGAGCAACCTCTTTGCCATCTGGCCCGAAAATCATATAGGCATAATTTCCCGGTGAGTCTAGCCTGAAAATCCCCTTTAGCCCTGATGGTCTTACAAGAGTCATAGTATTTTCGTTAGCCTTTTCGACTTTACAACCTAACTCCTTAGGCAGCCATGACAACACCAGCTCAAAATGCTCTTTAGTTTCTAGTGGCACGAACTGAAAAGGTGGTGGTTGTTTGAATAGTTTGGCCAAATACTCAAGTAGACTGTTTTCAGATTTAGCCACCTCCATATGTTTGTCACAAAGATTAAAACCAACCATAAATCCCTTCGCCGCACTCAGAGTAGAACTCATCATCCGAAAATTATTATCACCACAGACAAGGCAGCCAGGAGAATTAAGAAATATAGACTGTTCTACAGAAGTAGATTGTGAACGCCCCTCAAATAAGCCTTTAAACATTTCTGTT
Source organism: Pseudomonas sp. BAY1663 (assembly GCF_000582595.1). Lineage (NCBI taxonomy): Bacteria > Pseudomonadati > Pseudomonadota > Gammaproteobacteria > Pseudomonadales > Pseudomonadaceae > Pseudomonas > Pseudomonas sp. BAY1663. Next base: position 16,857 of record NZ_AZSV01000063.1, on the reverse strand, counting down.
TCGCGAGATTGCCGCTCTCTAAAATCTCGTATTCTCGCTTCAAAGCCATCTTGACCTATTTTTTTGCCAAGCTGATTAGGTGGAATTATAGGCAGCTCCAATCCGTTGAACTTGAAGTATGCATGAAGCCTAGCAATTTTCAGCAAGTCCGCCTCTCGGATGAAATAATTCCGACCTACCGGATATCTATCATCATGAAAATAATATGCAGAAAAATAAAATACCCCCTTCTCCATAAACATGAGGAAAAGTCGATTCCTTCATCATAAGTAGTAGGTGTTCTAGGCTCTTCAACTCAATGGCTTGAAAAGGCTCATTTTCTTTTATTAGGTTGCATAGTATGGACTTGGCGCAAATATCAGCGCTTTTACCACTTCCTGTATCTTTTAACGTTTCTTCAACAATTTCCCGAATTTTCATAACTTTCCATGTGTCCGAATTTCAATTGTAACTGCGACAATTCGCACCTAGAGCCAACGTTTGGTTAAGGGGCGGGCTTTAGCCCGTCCCAGTGAGCGAAGCGAACGATTTGAACCGCTAGTTAGATATTCACTTACCGGATTCCGTTCGGTGTCTCTGAACAATATTAATTAGGATTTTCTCGACCTCCATGAGTCCGTCGACAGCATCGTCAAGATGCATTGGGGTACCACGGCTCAATACAAATGCAGCGGCCATATTGTCACCACCAATGATAAGCTCAAGTGCTTCACGCAATATAAAATCAGGTACGTCGTGTTTGAAAATTTCTAATGCTTGACTCTTGAGGTACTCAAAGCGCGGTGGTGTGAGCGGATGTCGCTTGACTGCGTTAGCAGCAAGTTGGGACAAAACTTGAGCGGTTGGTTGCTTCGCCATCGCCTTAAGCAATCGCACAACATCTTGAGTGGCTTTTGCAGTTAGGTCGTCAGCTGATGAGAAAAAATTTACCACATGAGATTTTTTTAGTTTTTCTTTTTAAAGCGAATAGTTTTTCCGCAGAAGCGCCAGTATCAACGTATTTTGGAAGTACGGGGTGTGCGTTCTCATCAATTATGTAGATAAGGCTCGGGAGGCGAAGCGTCTGAGCCTCCTCATACTCTAGCTGAGTAAGGGATTTACCAGATGCTGGATCTATATGTCCGTATCGCATGGAAAAGATTCCAATGTACGCATTGGATGAGCGAACGAGACGGAGGCATTCCTCTTTAGGTGTGTCAGGGAGAGCGCCAAAAACCTCCATTGCTTTAGACTCAATCTCCAGCTTGGAGATGGCCTCACGCACAAGTTGGCGATGCCGCTCTAAGTCTACAAATGTTGAGCTAACAAAGATTGAGTTTGGCATGGGATATCTAACTATTAATTAGGCGACACGGCTGTCGCGCTTACCCACGACACCTGTCGCATAACCTTCCTTGTCGTCTCGCGAGTCCTTGTCTAACTTGAAGGTGGTCGCGGCAACCGCGACAGCACTCAGGGAGAAACGCGACATGGATGACGGCAAGCCCAAGCTGCTGGATCAGTTGCGCCAGCAGATTCGAGTCAGAAACTATTCCATCCGTACCGAAACTGTCTATGCCGAGTGGGCAAAACGCTATATCCGCTTCCATCGCTATCGGCATCCAGCAGAGATGGGCGCAGCGGAGATCGAGGCCTTTCTGACGCATCTGGCGGTGAGGCGGGACGTGGCGGCTTCGACGCAGAACCAGGCCTTGGCTGCCTTTCTGTTTCTTTACAAAGAGGTGCTCAAGCTGGATCTGCCCTGGCTGCAAGGTATCGTGCGGGCGAAGCAGCCCAAACATCTGCCGGTAGTGTTGACCCGTGCCGAGGTGGAGGCCTTGCTGACGCAGTTGCAGGGCGTGAGCTGAATCGTCGCAACCTGCTCTATGGCTCGAGCTTGCGTCATGTGCTCAACCGCGGCGGTTTGGCGGTGTTGAGTCCGCTGGATCGTTAGAGAAAATCTCCGAACCTCGAGTCGCCCGAACCCTCGCACCGCCGGGCAGTCAGATGGTGACCGGCGGCGGAATGCCGCTTTTTTCTCTATTAAGGGAAGGAGCTTCGACATGAAACAGTGGATCATCGCCGCGCTGGCCGGCTGCAGCGCCCTCGCCGTTCAGGCCGAAACGCTGAGCGTGAAGGTCAACGCCGTCACCGCTCAGGGCATCGGCGAATCGGTGGGCAGTGTGAAGATCGACAGCAGCGAATACGGCCTGGTGTTTCGCCCCGAGCTGAGCGGCCTGCAGCCGGGCACGCACGGCTTCCACATCCACGCCAAGGGCAGCTGCGAGCCGGCGGAGGTCGACGGCAAACCCACCGCGGCAGCCGCCGCCACCGGCCACTGGGACCCGCAGAACACCGGCAAGCACGGCGAGCCCTGGGGCGACGGACACATGGGTGACCTGCCGGCGCTGTACGTCGACAGCGAGGGCAAGGCCAGCCAGCCGGTGCTGGCCCCACGGCTGAAGAGCCTCGGCGACATCAAGGGCCTGGCGCTGATGGTCCACCAGGGCGGCGACAACCACGCCGACCATCCGCAACCGCTGGGCGGTGGCGGCGCGCGGGTTGCCTGTGGGGTGATCGAATAGGAGCAGTTGGAAGCTGGAAGCTGATACTTTCTCTGGCTTCTGGCTTCAAGCTTCAGAATTATTCATCCCTACGCAGATCCGGCGGGATCGGCAGGTCGTTCAGCGGATCGGGGCGACGGCCCTTGCCGGCGCGGTACTGGCGCAACTGGTAGACGTAGGCCAGTACCTGCGCCACGGCGAGGTAGAGGCCGGCGGGGATTTCCTGTTCCAGTTCGGTGGAGTAGTAGACCGCCCGCGCCAGTGCCGGAGACTCGAGCACGGTCACCTGATGCTCCTGGGCGATCTCGCGGATCTTCAGCGCCAGGAAATCGCTGCCCTTGGCCAGCAGCATCGGCGCCCCGCCCTTGGCGGCATCGTATTTCAGGGCGACGGCGAAGTGGGTCGGGTTGGTGATCACCACGTCCGCCTCGGGTACCGCCTGCATCATGCGCCGCTGGGCCGCCTCGCGCTGCAGCTGGCGGATGCGCGACTTGACCTCGGGCTTGCCTTCGGAATCCTTGTATTCATCCTTGACCTCCTGCTTGGTCATCATCAGCTTCTGCTTGTTGTCCCAGAGCTGGAACGGCACGTCCACCGCCGCGATCAGGATCAGCCCGCAGGCCATCCACAAGGCGCACCAGCCGACGATCTCGGCGCTGTGCATGATGGCCAGGTCCAGCGGCTGCTTGGCGATCGAGCGCAGGTCGTCCTGATAGGACGAAAGCACCAGTAGCGCCACGCTCAACACCACCAGGAACTTGCCGAGCGCCTTGAGCAGCTCGACCAGCGCCTTGGCGGAGAACATCCGCTTGAGTCCGGCCAGCGGATTCATCCGGCCGAAATTGGGTGCCATGGCCTTGGCCGAGAACAGCCAGCCACCCAGGGCGATGGGGCCGAGAATCGAGGCGATCAGCAAGGCGATCAGCAACGGCAGGATCGCTTCCAGCGCGATCAGGCCACTGTTCATCAGCAGCATCGCCATGGAGCCCTCGTCGAACAGGGTTTCGCGGCTCAGCTCGAAGGTTCCCTGCATCATCGCCATCAGGCTCTGCGCCAGGCTCGCACCGGAGGCCAGCAGGCCGCCGATGCCGCCCAGCGTCACCGCCACCGTGTTGAGCTCGCGCGAGCGCGCCAGCTGGCCTTTCTCACGGGATTCGCGCAGGCGTTTCTCTGTGGGTTCCTCGCTTTTGTCGGCGCCGCTTTCGCTCTCAGCCATGGGCAATCTCCACCAGGTTCATCAGCGCGCGCCCACCAGCTCGCGCAGCATCGTCAGCGCCTCGCTGACGAAGACCTGGTACTGCGCGAAGATATCGGCCATGCCGATCCAGACGATGATCAGGCCGAGCACCAGGGTCAGCGGGAAGCCGATGGAAAAGATGTTCAGCTGCGGCGCCGCGCGGGTCATCAGGCCGAACGCCAGGTTGACCACCAGCAGCGCGGTGATCGCCGGCAGCACCAGCAACAGCCCGGCGCCCAGCACCCAGCCGAGCTTGCCGGCCACTTCCCAGAAGTGATTGGTCGACAGGCCACCGCCCACCGGCAAGGTGACGAAGCTCTCGGCGAGAATCTCCAGCACCACCAGATGGCCGTTCATTGCCAGGAACAGCAGGATCACCAGCATGTTGAAGAACTGGCCGAGCACCGGCACCGAAACGCCGTTGGACGGATCGACCATCGAGGCGAAGCCCAGGCCCATCTGCATCGCCAGCATCTGCCCGGAGACGATGAACACCTGGAAGAACAGCTGCAGGATGAAGCCCATCATCACGCCGATCAGCAACTGCTCGGCGATCAGCAGCAAGGCGCGCAGGCTCAGCGACTCCACCAGCGGCATCGGCGGCAGCGCCGGCACCAGCGCCAGGGCGATGGCCAGCGCCAGATACAGGCGCACCCGCATCGGCACCAGCTGGGCACCGATGATCGGCATGCTCATCAGCAGGGCCGCGATGCGAAACAGCGGCAGCAGGAACTGCCCTACCCAGCCGCCGATCTGCGCGTTGCTCAGCTCCAGCACGCCGGCTACCCGATCAACAGCGGAATGTTCTGCACGAGATTCTGGGTGAACTCCATCAACTGGCGCACCAGCCAGGGCCCGGCCCAGATCAGCGTCAGCAGCATCACCAGCAGGCGCGGCAGGAAGCTCAGGGTCTGCTCGTTGATCTGCGTGGCAGCCTGGAACATCGCCACCACCAGGCCGACCAGCAGACTCGGCACCACCAGCACGCCGACGATCATCGCGGTCATCCACAGCCCTTCGCGAAACAGGTCAACCGCAACTTCAGGGGTCATTCCGAGCGCCTCCCTAAAGCGTGCCGAAGCTGCCGGCCAGGGTGCCGATGATCAGCCCCAGCCGTCCACCAGCACGAACAGCATGATCTTGAACGGCAGCGAGATGATCAGCGGCGAGAGCATCATCATGCCCATCGCCATCAGCACGCTGGCCACCACCATGTCGATGATCAGGAACGGAATGAAGATCATGAAGCCGATCTGGAACGCGGTCTTCAGCTCCGAGGTGACGAAGGCCGGCACCAGGATGGTCATCGGCGCGGCTTCCGGCGAGGCGATGTCGGTACGCCGCGACAGGCGCACGAACAGCTCCAGGTCGCTCTCGCGGGTCTGCGCCAGCATGAAGCCCTTCAACGGCACCTCGGCGCGGGCGATGGCTTCCTGCGCCGGTATCTGCTCGCTCAGGTAGGGCTGCAGGGCATCCTGGTTTATCCGGTCGAATACCGGCGCCATGATGAACAGCGTGAGGAACAGCGTCAGGCCGATGAGGATCTGGTTCGACGGCGTCTGCTGCAGGCCGAGCGCCTGGCGCAGGATGGAGAAGACGATGATGATCCGCGTGAAGCTGGTCATCAGCATGACGAACGCCGGGATGAAGCTCAGCGCCGTCATGATCAGCAGGATCTGCAGGCTGACCGAGTACTCCTGCTGCCCCTCGGCGTCGGTGCTCAGGGTGATCGCCGGGATCGACAGCGGATTGTCGCCCCGGCTCAGCAGGCCAGCGCTCTCCTGCCCAAGGGCAAGAGGCGCGGCCAGCACCAGCAACAGCGCCAGCACGATACGCAACATCAGGGCTTGTCCTTGTGGTCCTTGCCGAGCAGCTCCATCAGGCGCTGGGCGAATTCCGGATTGGCCGGCTCGGCATCTGGCAGGTGCACCGGCTCGCGCATGACGTGCAGCGGCGTGATGCGCCCGCCGCTGAGACCGATGAGGATCTGCTCGCCGCCGACCTGCACCAGCACCAGCCGCTCGCGCGGGCCGAGCGCCTGGCTGGAGATCAGCTTGATCACCTGGGTACCGCGCGGGTTCATCCGCTGCACCCGGCGCAGCAGCCAGGCGAGCAGGAAGATCAGCCCGATTACCAGCAACAGGCCGAGCAGCAGCTTGCTCAGCTGTGTGCCCATGCCGGCACTGCTCATGCTCGTCGTCGCCGGTTCCGCAGCCATCGCCGGCAGCGCCAGGAGCGCGACAAGGAATGCGAGGGCGCGCATGTCAGCGCAGCTTCTTGATGCGTTCGGTGGGGCTGATCACGTCGGTCAGCCGGATACCGAACTTCTCGTTGACCACCACCACCTCGCCATGGGCGATCAGCGTGCCGTTGACCAGCACGTCCAGCGGCTCGCCGGCCAGGCGGTCGAGTTCGACCACCGAGCCCTGGTTGAGCTGCAGCAGGTTGCGGATGCTGATCTCGGTACTGCCGACTTCCATGGAGATCGATACCGGAATATCCAGAATCACGTCCAGGTTCGGCCCATCCAGGCCCAGCTGCGCACCGCTGGCCTTCGGCGCGCTGGCGAAATCCTCCAGCGGCGCGCGCGGCGCCGGTGGCGGTTCCGCCGCGGCCGAGCCCTGGTTCAGCAGCGCATCGATATCGTCCTGGCTGGCGTCCCCCGCCTCGGCCAGGGCCGCGGCCCATTCGTCGGCCAGCGCCTGTTCCTCGGGAGAAGTGTTGTCGCGTTCGTCTGCCATCGCTAGTCCTCGACCGGCTCGAATTGAGTAAAGGGCTGGGTCAACGTGGACGGACCACGGGCTCCAGCACCTGCAGCGCCAGGTTGCCCTTGTGGGCCCCCAGCTTGACCTTGAAGGCCGGCATGCCATTGGCGCGCATGATCATGTCTTCCGGCATTTCCACCGGGATCACGTCGCCCGGCTGCATGTTGAGAATGTCGCGCAGCTTGAGCTGCCGGCGCACCACCGTCGCGCCCAGCGGCACGTTGACGTCGAGGATGTCCTCGCGCAGGGCCTTGACCCAGCGCTCGTCCTGGTCGCTGACGTCCGACTGGAAACCGGCGTCGAGCATCTCGCGGATCGGCTCGATCATCGAATAGGGCATGGTCACGTGCAGGTCGCCGCCGCCGCTGTCCAGCTCGATGTGGAAGGTGGAGACCACCACCACCTCACTGGGGCTGACGATGTTGGCCAGCGCCGGGTTCACTTCCGAGTTGACGTACTCGAAGTTGACGTCCAGCACCGCGTGCCAGGCTTCCTTGAGGTCGGCGAAGGCCTGGTCGAGCACCATGCGCACCACGCGCAGCTCGGTCGGGGTGAACTCGCGGCCCTCGATCTTGGCGTGCCGCCCGTCGCCGCCGAAGAAGTTGTCCACCAGCTTGAACACCAGCTTGGCATCGAGGATGAACAGCGCGGTGCCGCGCAGCGGCTTCATCTTCACCAGGTTGAGGCTGGTGGGCACGTAGAGCGAATGGACGTACTCGCCGAACTTCATCACCTGCACGCCGCCTACCGACACATCGGCCGAGCGCCGCAGCAGGTTGAACATGCTGATGCGGGTGTAGCGGGCGAAACGCTCGTTGATCATTTCCAGCGTGGGCATGCGCCCGCGGACGATACGGTCCTGGCTGGTCAGGTCGTAGCTCTTGATGGACCCCGGGTCGGAATCGCTTTCGGTATCCACCAGACCGTCGTCGACCCCATGCAGGAGCGCATCGATCTCGTCTTGCGAGAGCAGGTCTTGAACAGCCATCTGCGGCAGCCTTCTATTGCAATACGAAGTTGGTGAAAAGCACTTGCTCGACGGCAAGTTTGCCAATTTCCTTCTGCGCCAGCTCCTGCACGCTGGCAGTCGCCTGCTGACGCAGCATTTCCTTGCCTACCGGCGTCTTCAGCGCCTCGAAGTCCTGGCTGGAGAACAGCATCACCAGGCGGTTGCGCAGCAGCGGCATGTGCACCTTCAGCGCGTCCAGCGCCGACTGGTCCCGCGACATCAAGGCGATACCGACCTGCATGTAGCGCTGCCGTCCATTGTGGCTGAAATTGACCACGAAGGCCGGCATCAGCACCTCGTAGATCGCCGGCTGCTTGCCCGCCGGCATGGACGCCGCGGCGTCGTCCGGCTTGCCGCCCTCCAGTCCCTCGCCCTTGTTCATGAAATACAGGGTACCGCCGATGGACAATCCGACGGCCAACAACATGGCGACCACGATCGCAGGATGAGTTTCAGCCGGCTCTTGCCGCCGCCTGCGTCTTCCGGGCCCGCCGAAGTCAGCGGCGGTGGAGCCTGTTTCTTAGCCATGCCAAATATCCGTCATCGTCTGCGTTTCTTCCCGCTTCAAGGAGTTAGGAGCAACAGCTGTGCCAAAGTATCGGGCAGCGGCCATCGGCAGTAAACGCGCGGAAGCCGTCACGAAAAAGCGCATCGTGAGGCAAAGACAGGATCGCTTCGGCGCAGCCGAACGGTCTGCAGCGAAGCGATCAGCGGCGGAAAACCGGCACGGGAGCCTGCCGGCCGTTCAGGCGATGGCTCCAATCAGGCGTAGTAGTCCACCAGCCGCGGTCGCCGGATGTCCGGTTGCCGGACACTTCCACCACACCCAGGCGCAGTTCCTCGTCACCATCGGCCGTCTCGCCCGAGAAGCCGTTGCGTGAAGGCTGGCCCTCGCCGCCGCCCTGCCAGCCGCGCGCCAGCGACTGGTCGGAGACGTTGACGTCCACCAGGTTCATGCCCTGCTGGCTGAACATCTCGCGCAGGCGCACCATCTGCCTTCCAGCGCGTCACGCACGCCGGCATGGGGGCTGAGGAAGGTGACCTGGGTCTGGTCCTTGTTCATCTCGATACGCACTTCCATGCGCCCGAGCTCCGCGGGATCGAGCTGGATCTCGGCGGACTTGAGGTTCTGGCTGGACAACCACATCACCCGGTCGACCACCGCCTCGCTCCAACCCGTCTGCTGCATCTGCACCGGCTGCCCCGGGACCAGCGTCGGTCGCGCGGCCTGCTGCACCTGCTGGGCGATCGCCTGGCTCAGCGGATTGGGCCGTGCCGAAGGCGACTCGCCCATGTCGGCGGCGCGGCTGCCCTTGGAGGCCTCGATGCCCTCCAGCAACTCCGGATCCAGTTCGAACTCCGGCTCGCCTTCTTCCGCCACCTCGACGCCAGCCAGCATGCTGGCGAAATCGTCACCGGCTTCCAACCGCTTCTGCTCGGAGGGCTGCGCCACCTCGGACTCCTGCACGGCCTCCTGCAGGGCCAGCTGGGGATCGCTGGCCCGGCGCAACCCACCGAGCAAGTCGTCCGCTGCCGATTCTTCGCCCTCGACGCCGGCCTGTTGCACGATCGGCAGGCCCGAGAGCAGCGTCTCGCCCGGCACCTGACCATCCTGGGGAGGCTCTTCGGGCAGGAACTGCCCGCCCAGGCCGAACATCAGCAGCGGGTCGTCGCCCTGCGGCGCGTCCGGCAGTTCTTCGGGCGGCAAGGCGTTGCCACTTTCGGCAACCGCCGGCTTTTCGTCATCGACCGTTTCCGTCGCATTCCGCGGCGCTTGTCGTCCACGGCCTTGTCGCGCCGGGCATCGTCCCGCGCCGCCGGCCGCTCGGCGGGCTTGGCCTGGCGCTCCCTGGCATAGACGTCGGAGAAGCTGGAGCCCGCGCCATCCCGCGCTTCGCGCGGAGCCTCCGGCGCCTTGGCCGCAGCTTGGGGCGCACGTCGACAGAGGGAGTCTTCAACAGCAAATCGGGGGAAACAGCCATGGGTCATTCCACTGCGGATGAATCGTGACGATAGCTGAGCAAGTTCCGGGCCAGCGCCCGACGCCAAAGATTCGTCTGGGCCGTCTCCGCCTAGCCGTGGCGCTGTCGTTCGGCCCTGAAGAGGATGCCGATGATGGCGAATTCACGTTCGATGGATTCGATCAGAACCGGCGCGTGGTCCAGCTGTTCCCGCCGGGCGAGGTCTTCCAGCTCGCGACAGAGCTCGGCCAGCAGCGTGGCGCCCATGTTGCTGCAACTGCCCTTGAAGCTGTGGGCGGCCTGGCGCAGCGTCTCGGCCTCTCCGGCCCGCCAGGCGCGCTTGAGCAGACGGACGCGCTCTTCGGAATCCGCCAGGAAGGTATCCAGCAGCACCGGATACTCGCTCTCCATCACGTCCTGCAGCGTAGCTAGCACGGCACTGTCGAGATGAGCATTGGACACCGGACCACTCCTGGATCAAAGCGCTGGATTATGCCTCAGCCACCCACGCGAACTCCACGCTCAGGCCACGTCCGTCCGCCTGCCAGGCGAATTCGTCGCTCAATTGGCGCACCAGGTGCAGCCCCCGGCCGCTGAGGCACTGGCCGCAATGCCGCGCTTGCAGCGCGCGGGCCACGTCGAAACCGGTACCGCTGTCGCTGATGGCGATGCGCAGCCGCCCGCCTCCGGCGTTGGCCTTGATGCCCAGTTCCAGGCGGATGTAGCCATCGGCCAATTGCTGCAGACGTTGCCGGCGCAACTCGTAGTAGCGCTGGAAGCCCTCGGCATCGCACTTGAGCGCCGAATCGAGAGCGAGCACGCCATGCTCCAGCGCATTGGAATACAACTCGCCCAACACGGTGTAGATCGCCCCGGCACGCGGTCGCAGCGGGCTGACCTGCAACAGCAGCTGCAGCAGGAACGGCAATGGATTGCTGCAGCGCAGGCTTTCGGCACGCAATTCGAATTGCGCCGACCAGTCGATCGGGGGCGATCGGTGGGCGATCGCCGGAGCCGGCAACGCGGTGCCCGCCCCCGCTTCGTCCAGGCTCACCTCGATCAGGCTGAGGTCGTCCTGCGCCTGCCCGTGGAAAGCCAGCAGCGCCTGCTTGATCTCATCGAACAGCAGCGCCGGATCGTCATTGGCATCCAGCAGCGCCAACAGCCGCTGTTCGCCGAACAGCTCGTCCTGGGCGTTGCGGCTCTCGATCACGCCATCGGACAGCAGCAGCAAGCGGTCGCCAAGCGCAAGCGGGAAATGCTCGCAGGTGTCGTCGAAGGTCGCCGCGGACAAGACCCCGAGGGGCAGGTGCCGGGACCCCAGCGACGTGCGACGGCCATCGGCGCCCAGCAGATAACCGTCCGGCAGGCCGCCATTCCAGACCCGCAGCGCGCCCTGCACGGGATCGATGTCCAGCAGCGTCGCGCAGCAGAACATCTCCACCGGCAGGATCTGCTTGAGCTTGGCATTCATCTCGCGAAGGATGTCGCTGCTCGAATGCCCCTTGCGGCCATGCCGTAGAAGGTCTCCGCCAACGGCATGGCGCCGATCGCCGCCGGCAGGCCATGGCCGGTGAAATCGCCGAGCAGCACGAACGTCTGCCCCGCCGGCGCCTGCGCCGCCAGCAGCAGGTCGCCATTGAACAGCGCGCGCGGCGACTGCCGATAACGGATGTTCGGTGCGTTCAGGCAACCGGCATGGGCCACCTTGTCGAAGATCGCCTTCGCCGCACTGTGCTCGTCGAGCAGTTGCTTGTTGCGTCGCGCGATCAGGTCGCGCTGCGCGAGTACCGTGGCCTGCAGGCGGCGCAGGCGGTGCATCGCCTGGATCTTGGCCTCGAGGATGATCGGGTTGTAGGGCTTGGCGATGAAGTCGTCGCCCCCCGCCTCCAGGCAATCGACCAGCGCCTGGTTTTCGCTCAGCGAGGTGAGAAAGATGATCGGCACCAGCTCGTCGCCGGCCAGTTGCTTGATCCGCCGCGCGGCCTCCATGCCGTCCATCACCGGCATCAGGGCATCCATCAGCACCAACTGCGGCCGTTCCCGGGTGAACAGCGCCACGGCCTGCATGCCGTCGGCCGCGGTGAGCACCCGATGGCCCTGGCGGGAGACGATGGTGGAGAGCAGCATCCGATCGACCGGGCTGTCCTCGGCGATCAGGATCGTCAGCCGCCTCGGCATCTCAGGCGATCACGAACAACTGTTCGAAATTGGATACCGAGAGAATCTTGCGTACATCCGCGTTGCAGTTGAGCAGGCGGATATCGGCCTCGTCTCCGCCGGCATGGTCACGCAGCAGGAGCAGCATGCCGAGCGCCGAACTGTCCAGATAGGTAGCGCCCTGCAGGTCGACCACGTAGCGCTGCGGCGTCACGTCCTGCCGCTGGTAGGCGTCGCGGAAGGCCTGGTGCGCATTGAAGTCGAAGCGCCCGCTGATGGCGATGGTCAGCTCCCGCCCATCCGCCGAAGGCTGCGAAGTAATGGTCATGTGGCACTCCCTGATCCGGAACGTCTTGAGCGGTCGCCTGAACGGCAGGCATCGCGGACATGCGACGAGAACAGCCGCAACACCGGCTGAGCGACGGAAGAGCCTCGCTGGCGGACCGGGCGACCATTCAACAGCGTTGAAGTGGGTGAAGATTTAGCATTCAAGCAGCGGCGCGGCAAGCATTCAATCCGACCCGCAGCCGCCAGGGGCCACTCAGGGATCCCGCGGTCGGCCGGCCAGGCGCTGGGCGAATTCGTCGAGCAGCTTCTGCTCGCGCTTGTCGGCGGCGATCCGCGCCTCGCGCAGATAACCCTCTACCAGTTTGCTCAGCCCCTCCACCCGCGCATGGCGCTGGCGCCACTGTTCGCGCAGCTTGAGCAGGTTGTCGCGATACCAGTTGACGCTGCGCTGCTGCTGGCCGATGGCCGATTCGAGCTGGGAAAGAAAGCGCTGGTAGTTCATCAACCACTGGCCGGAGACACCCTGGCTGCCTTGCTGCAGCCATTGTTGCTGGTAGTCGCTGAAATACTGTTCCAGCTCGCCGAGCTTGGCCTCGGCCTGGGCCAGCTGCATCTGCCCTGGCCGAGCAGCCGTGCCGCCTCGCGCTCGGCGCGTTCGGCCATCTCGATCACCGGCGCCAGGCGCGCGGCACGGCTGGGCGCCATCGGTTAGCCGCCTTGCCGGGGGGCGAATACCGCGGCCAGTTGCGCAGCACTGTGGCCGAGGTCCTCGCTTTCGTCGAGGCCCTGGCGCAGGTAGCCGACCATCTCGGCCTGGCGGGCGATGGCCAGGTCGGTTTCCGGATCGCCGCCCGGCACATAGGCGCCGACACTGATCAGGTCGCGGCTCTGCTGGTAGCGCGACCAGAGCTGTTTGAAGCGCTGCGAGGCACGTACATGCTCGGCACTGACCACCTGCGGCATGACCCGGCTGATGGACGCCTCGATGTCGATTGCCGGGTAGTGTCCTTCCTCGGCGAGCCGGCGCGACAACACGATATGGCCATCGAGCACGCCGCGGGCGGCATCGGCGATCGGGTCCTGCTGGTCGTCGCCCTCCGACAGCACGGTGTAGAACGCGGTAATCGAACCGCCGCCCGCCTCGGCATTACCGGCGCGCTCGACCAGGCTCGGCAGCTTGGCGAACACCGACGGTGGGTAGCCCTTGGTCGCCGGCGGCTCGCCGATGGCCAGGGCGATCTCGCGCTGGGCCTGGGCGAAGCGCGTCAGCGAATCCATCAGCAGCAGGACGTTCTTGCCCTTGTCGCGGAAATATTCGGCGATGCGCGTGCAGTACATCGCCGCACGCAAGCGCATCAGCGGCGCCTCGTCGGCCGGCGAGGCGACCACCACCGAGCGCTTGATGCTTTCCTCACCGAGGATGTGCTCGATGAATTCCTTGACCTCGCGGCCGCGCTCGCCGATCAGCCCGACGACGATGATGTCGGCCTCGGTGAAGCGCGTCATCATCCCCAGCAGCACCGACTTGCCGACGCCGGTGCCGGCGAACAGGCCCAGGCGCTGGCCGCGGCCGACGGTGAGCAGGCCGTTGATGCTGCGGATACCGACGTCCAGCGGCTCGCTGATCGGATGGCGCTTGAGCGGGTTGATCACCGGCCCGTCCATCGGCACCCAGTCCTCGGCCCTCATCCCGCCCTTACCGTCCAGCGCCCGGCCGGCACCGTCGAGCACGCGACCGAGCATGGACATGCCCATCGGCAGCCGACCGGTATTGGGCAAGGGCACCACGCGAGCGCCGGGGGCGATGCCGGCCAGGCTGCCGACCGGCATCAGGTAAAGCTTGCCGCTGGCAAAGCCCATCACCTCGGCCTCGACCTGGGAGGCTGGTAGCTGTCGTCGTTGATCACCATGCAGCGGCTGCCGACGGCGGCGCGCAGCCCCTCGGCCTCCAGCGTCAGCCCGACCATGCGCAGCAGCCGGCCTTCGAGTATCGGTTGGCTGGGCAGCTTGATTGCCCCGCGGTAGGTTTCGAAACGCTTGGCGAAGCTGACCCGTTCAAGGCGCATCGGCGGCATCCAGGTCGATGTCCAGGTCAGCCGCCGGCGGACGGGTGGCGTTCTCGCGCTGCTGCTCGAACAGCTGCTTGATCGCCTGGTCGAGACGCGTCTCGATGCTGGCGTCGATACGGCTGTGTTCGGTCTCGATCCGGCAGCCGCCGGGCAGCAGGCTGGCGTCCTCGAGAATCCGCCAGGACTCTTCGTGACGCTCGCGCAGCGCCTTCACCAGCTCGAAATCCTGCGGATTGACATGGATATGGATATTGTCGGCGCCCATCGGCAAGAGCTTCAGCGCCTCGCGCAGCACCTGGCGAATCTGCCCGGAATCGATCAGCAGGTCGCGCTGGATCACCTCGCGGGCGATATGGCTGACCAGCGTGGCCATGGCATGTTCGAGGTTGCGATCCTGTTCGGCGATGGGGTCGAGCAGCTGACCCATCAGCCGTTCCAGGCTCTCCAGACGCGGCGCCAGCGCGGCGTCGGCCTCCTGCCGGGCCTTGAGCTGGCCGGCGTGGAAACCGTCCTTCTCGCCGGTGGCGAAGCCTTCGTTGTAGGCCTGCTGGCGGATCGCCTCGAGCTCGTCGAGCGTCAAGGGTTTGACTTCCTCGACCGGGACGTCCTCGCTGCGTGCCGGCTCCTCGGCCACTTCCTCCACGACGTCCGCGGGCGGCAGCGCCTGCTCCTCGCCTTGCGGGTCGAAACTGGGCAGGGCCCAGCGATCGAAGACGTTGACGTCCTTCGCGCGGATCACGTCGCTGGGGTTTTCCTTGGCCATGGGGCTCCTGAATTGAAGTCGTTGAAGAACCGGCAGGTGGATTCTATTGCCATGACAATTCATGGCAAGGCCAGGCGGTCGAAACGCAGGGCGGATCCCGTTTCAGTTCTGCACGTACGTAGGAGCGGGCCATGCCCGCGAAAAAGCAGCCATACCGATGAAGGGTCCTGTTCGCAGGCATGGCCTGCTCCTACAAGGGAGAGTGCTGCAAGCTAAGCATCGGTGCTGGGGCAGAGCCTCAACGACGAGCTTTTCCTCATAGATCAATCGGTTAGAGAAAAACGGCAACAGGCCCTCTAGATCATCTCTTCGCCGCCCTTGGAGCCCAGGACGATCTCCCCTGCCTCGGCCATGCGGCGGGCGATGGTGAGGATTTCCTTCTGCGCATTCTCGACATCGCTGACACGCACCGGGCCCTTGGCTTCCAGGTCGTCGCGCAGCAATTCGCCGGCGCGCTTGGACATGTTCTTGAAGACCTTTTCCTTGATGGCCTCGTCGGCGCCCTTGAGCGCCAGCACCAGCACATCGGAGGACACTTCGCGCAGCAGGATCTGGATGCCGCGGTCGTCGATGTCGGCCAGGTTGTCGAAGACGAACATCAGGTCCTCGATCTGCCCGGAAAGGTCCTCGTCGACTTCGCGGATCGCGTCCATCAGCTGGCCTTCGATGGAGCTGTCGAGGTAGTTCATGATGTCGGCGGCGCGCTTGACCCCGCCGAGGCTGGCGCGGCTGGTATTGGTGCTGCCGGAGAACTGCTTCTCGAGGATCAGGTTCAGTTCCTTCAGCGCCGCCGGCTGCACGGTGTTGAGCGACGACACGCGCAGCACGATATCTAGCCGCACCTTGTGGTCGAAATGCGACAGCACCTCGCCGGCCTGGTCCGGATCGAGATAGGCCACCACGATGGCCTGGATCTGCGGGTGTTCGTAGCGGATCACATCGGCCACGGCGCGCGGCTCCATCCACTTCAGGCTGTCCAGGCCGCTGGTATTGCCGCCGAGCAGGATGCGATCGATCAGGCCGCCGGCCTTGTCCTCGCCCAGCGCCTGGGTGAGCATCTTGCGGATGTAGCCATCGGAGCCGACGCCGAGGCTGGTCTGGTCGCCAACGATCTCGACGAATTCGCTCATCACCCTCTCGACCTGCTCGCGGTGGATGTTGCGCATCTGCGCCATGGCGGTACCGACCCGCTGCACCTCCTTCGGCCCGAGGTGACGCAGCACCTGCGCCGCATCGGTCTCGCCCAGCGACAGCAGGAGGATGGCGGCCTTGTCGACCTTGTTGAGCTTGGTCTGGACTCGATTGTCACTCATCGGCGTTGATCCACTCTTTCACCACCTGGGCTACCCGTCCCGGGTCATCGGCCACCAGGTTCTTGATCGCGTTCAGCTGGGCTTCATATCCCTCGCTGGGGCTTGGCAACAGGATGTTCTGCGGGCCGCTCAGGCTGACCCGGTCATTGGCCAGGCCGGTATCCAGCCCGTCTTCCTCGCCCAGCTCGCCGGCACCGTCGGCGACCTGCAGCTCCTTGCCGCTGGCGGGATTGGTCAGGCTCTTGAGCACCGGCCGCAGCACGCCGAACACCAGCACCAGGATGAACAGCACGCCCAGCACCTGCTTGACCACGTCCCAGAACCAGGGCTGCGAGTAGAACGGAACATCCTCGAAGGCTTCGCCGAAGCTGTCGGCGACGAAGGCGGTGTTGATCACGCTGACGCTGTCGCCGCGGCTGGCATCGAAGCCCACCGCGTCCTGCACCAGGCGGGTGAAGCGTGCCAGTTCGTCGGCGCTCCACGGCACCCGTACCGTCTCACCGGCCGCGTTCAACGAGACCTGATCGTCGACCACCACGGCGACCGACAGGCGGCGCAGACGGCCCTGCTGCTGCTTGGTGTAGCTGATGGAGCGATCCAGCTCGTAGTTGCGGGTCGCCTGTTCACGCTTGTCCGCCGGATAGGGTGCAAGCATCGGCTGGCCAGTCGCCGGGTCCATGACCTGCTGGCCATTGGCGTCGAGCAGCGGCTGGCCGGCGGCCACCGGGCCCGCCGCAGCAGCGGCGCCA